>JAEZJL010000191.1 GCA_023415815.1 Bacillota bacterium
AACGCCGAACTGGTCGTTGTACAGGAAAGACCACATCACGGCGGAAACAGAGGTCGGTATAGCCCACGGCACAAGGACCGCGGCCCGGACCACCCCTATGCCCCTGAAGGCCTTGCTCATCAGGAGCGCCATGCCTATTCCGACGCACAGCTCTATGGATACGGAGATCACCGTGAATTTCACTGTCGTAAAAAGCGCAAGCAGGAATCTCGTATCGCCCAATAAATTGATATAGTTGTCCAGGCCGATAAACCTGGCCTGGGCTATGAACTGCAGCTTCATATCGTAAAGGCTTATCCGGATGGTCTGAAATACCGGGTATATGGCGATGCACAGGATGCAGAGCAAGGCGGGCGCCACCAGCATATATCCGAGCCTTGCCTCGTTCAGCTTGAAATCGCCGCTTCTTTTATAGGAAGTCAAGTTAATATCCTCCTCTTTCCGTACCGGAGCATATGTCCGTAAATTTTAGGATGCTTTGCGGGGCCCGTGCTCCCGGTACGGCCGGAACTTCGGTAGGAAACAGCGGCAGCTTGGGGCTGCCGCTGTTCAGCAGAAACTACTTTATCAGGGCGTTCAGGTCCTTCTCCACATTCGCCACCGCTTCGTCGATCGGCATTCCCCCGGTCACGGCCTTGTGGAAGTTGATCTGCATGGTATCGGATATCTTCGGGTACACCGGGCTCACAGGCCTTGATTTGGAGGTGAGGAAGCCGTCGTAGAAACCCTCCCAGAACGGATTTTTTGCCAGTATGTCCTTATCGTCGAACAGCTCTTTCCTGGTCGGGATTTTGCCTGCTTCAAGCGCGGTGATCTTCTGCCCCTCGAGGCCGGTTGCGAACTCTATGAATTTCCATGCCTCCTCGGGATGCTTGGAGTACATGTTGATGGCCATGTTCCAGCCGCCGAGCGTCGGAGAGCTTTCCTTGCCGTCCTTGCCTATGGGGATCTGCGTGACTCCCACCTTGTCCTTGACAGCGGATTCGTCCTTGTTCAGCAGCACCCAGGCGCTGGTCCAGTTTCTCATGAACAGGGTCTCTCCCTGCTGGTAGACTGCCGTGGCCTCGTTTTCCTTATAGGTTGTGATCCCCTGGGGAGCGATGTTTCCCGTGATGATATCCTTCATATATTGAAGCCCCTGCTTGACCTGGGGTGTATTGACGCTGACCTTGCCGTCCGTTAGTATGGAGCCGCCGTTCCCATTGATGTACTCAAGAGCGTTGCAAATAAAGCCTTCGTACTGATTGCCCTGGAATACGAATCCGTTTTTAATGCCGTTTTTGCCTATGTTGTCCTTGCAGAGCTGTATCAGCTCCTCCCATGTCTTCGGAGGGTCTTTAATGATGTCTTTTCTATAGTACAGCACTCCGCTGTCGGTGTATCGCGGCATGGCGTAGATTTTGCCCTGGTAGCTCACAGCCTGCAGCGGCCCGGGGAAAAACTTCTCCTGCTCCGCTTTGGGGAATTTATCATCCAATGTCCGCAGCCAGCCTGCCGAAGCAAATTCTGAGGGCCATATGACATCCACCGATAAGACGTCGATGCTCTCGTCCCCCGCCGTAAGCGCCGTCACATAGGTGTTGTGCAGCTGGTCCGAGGCTGCGGGCATCTCCTGGAAGTTCACCTTGATATTCGGGTACTTTGCTTCGAATGCTGCAATAAGCGATTTCGTGGCTGTCGACGGGTCCATCTGTGGCGCGTAGGTTATGGTGACCGCCTCGTCCCCGCCCGCTTCAGGCGCGGCCTGGGATTCCGCCGGAGCCGGAGCCGCAGCCTCCTGCGTCGTGCCCCCGGCGGCAGGAGCCGTTTGGGAACCGCAGCCGGCCAGCGAAGCCGTTAAAAACAGAAACGCCAGGACAACAATAACAACCTTCTTGAGATGCATGATTTTTCCCCCTTATTCATCGTTTTTATGAGATTTGATGCTGCATTAATAATAAAACATTGCCCCGCCGTATATAAGCATACATTTCTATGATTTGTTGCAGTTTTCACCGCAGTTTGCCCCCGCGGGGCCAAGGCTGTTGACATGGAATAATTTGTTGCAATACAATAACATTATAACAGCAAGCCTCGCCCTACCCGGAACTTTTTTTGCAGCATATATACAGAAAGAGCGTGTGGAAATGATTTTTAAGAAGCTCCTGGCGTCGTACCTGTCCATCATAATCATCCCTTTATTTATATTGTCGTTAATCATAACCAATATAACTACAAAGATGATAAACGAGGAGATAAACAAATCGGCGAGCAACATTCTGGACCAGGCCTCGCAGAATGTCTCCAACATCCTGGAAAACCTCAAGGGAGCGGCTTTGCTGCTCTCCAAAAACGACAGCGTTCAGGACGGCCTGTCAAGGGAGCCCCGGGACGGCTCCGAGCTGTCCGCGCAGATAAACGGCATGAGGAACGCCCTGCTCAATAACGGCGTATACTATCAGAAATACACTTCCATCCAGCTGTATGCCATCAACGGCAACGCCTATGCGCCCTTCCTTACCGCAAACGACATCATGTCGTACAAGCTGGTGCAGGACAAGGACTGGTTCAAGGAAACGCTTAAACTGAAGGGAAAGCTTTACTGGAACGTGACAAACGAGTTCGGGTCGACGCAGATCAATGTCAACAAGGTAATCTATGATTTGAAAGACTACTCAAGGGCCATCGGCGTCATCTCCGTCAGCGCGGACCTGTCCAGAATAGAAATGATCCTTCAGCCGATCAGGATCAGCAAGGCCGGAAGGGTATATCTCATAGACGGAAAAAACAATCCCATCTATCCCGAAAATACCGGGCTCGGCCTGCCGGACAGCCTTGTGTACGACAAGGACTTCAGCATACGGTACCTTGACATCGGCGGGGACAGCTCGATGTTCATATACAAGCTCCTGTCCGAAACCGACTGGAAGGTGGCCTCGCTCATCCCCGTAGAAAGCCTGTTTGAAAAAACCGCCGCCCTGAAAAAAACGATATACCTCATCGCGATTATCGGCATAGCCGTTGCGGTGCTGCTCTCGCTCACCTTCTCGCTGAACATATCAAAGCCCATCATAAAGCTGGCAAGAACCATGAAAGAGGTCAAAAACGGCAAGCTCGAACTCTATGTCGAAACGCCGCTCAAGGGAGAGGTCGGAATACTGTACGCCAGCTTCAACAGCATGATCGCCATGATAAAGTCCCTGATACAGGATGTGTACGTGACAAAGATAAAGCAGAAGGACGCCGAGCTGAAAGCGCTGGAAGCCCAGATAAGCCCTCATTTCCTCTACAATACCCTGGATGCGATCAACTGGATGGCGAAGCAATATGACGCCGCGGATATCAGCAAAATGGTGACCTCGCTGGCTTCGCTGCTCAGATACAGCGTGAACAAGGGCGAGGATATCATCGAAATCGAAAAGGAGCTGAAGCAGGTGGAGGGCTATCTGACGATACAGAAGATCCGCTACTCCAACAAATTCGAGGTGTATTTCAATATCGATGAAAAAATGCTGGGTCTGAAGATGATCAAGCTCATTCTGCAGCCTCTTGTGGAAAACGCCATCCTCCACGGGCTCGCCAACGCCCCGGAAGGCTGCTACCTGATAATCAACGGCTATCTGGCGGAAGCCGATATTGTTTTTGAGGTTGTAAACAACGGCCTGCCGGTCAGCCTTGACAAGGTCAGCGGCATCCTCACGCAGGGCGAAGACTATAAGGGACACGGCATAAGGAATGTCGACCAGAGGCTGAAGCTCACCTATGGGGACGGATACGGCGTCAGCTATAGAGTGGAAGGCTGTGAAACCATCGCTTCCATCCATATCCCGCGCCTTTAGACTTATCCGCGCCCGCAAGAATGGCATTGGAGGTGTACTATGTATAAGGTTTTAATCGCTGACGATGAGGAAATCACCCGAAAGGGCCTTGTGAACTTTATCCGCCTGAGCGGGCTGGAGCTGGAGGTCATCGGGGACGCCTCCGACGGCCGGAAGGCCCTGGATATTTTTACCGAAACACCCGCCGATATTGTGATATCCGACATCCGTATGCCCAACATGGACGGGCTTGAGCTCACAAAAGGCATTAAAACCGCCGACCCCTCCGCAATCGTTATCCTCCTGAGCGCCTATGACGATTTCAAATACGCTCAGCAGGCGGTAAAGCTCGGCGCGTTCGATTACATACTGAAGCCGATCGACGTGGATGTCCTCACCGCTGTCGCCCAAAATGCCATCGGCTTTATCCGGAGGAACGCGGAGAAAAATGACGGGGCGGTGCCTTTAATCAATGAAAACGAGCTGGAGTTTTACGCCTCCGACATTTACAAAGCCGTTTCCAGGCCGCAGGACGAGCTGCTGGGGGCTTTGAAGGGCGGGGACGTCTCCGTGCTGCAGAAGCAGCTTGAAGAAATATGGGAGGTGCTTATAGCGAAAAACGCTTCGCTGGAATTCGTCAAACGCTTCAGCGCCGAATTGTTTTCCCAGCTCGTGAAATGCATGATTGCCCTCCAGGAAAAGCCGGATTCCCTGTTCTCCGATATGAACCCCCGCAGCAGCATCGCCCGGGCTGATTCGCGGGAAAAGCTCCATAACTGGCTGAACGAGAGCATTGCGCGAATCTGCGATACTCTCCGGAGCAAAAGGAACAACAAGCAGACAAAGCTTGTAAACGAAATATTAAAATACATCGATGAAAATTATACCGACAGCAAGCTCACCTTGAGTACGATTTCCGAAAGGCTGTACTTCAGTCCCAATTATCTGAGCGCGGTTTTTAAGGACAGCATGGGGATAGGCTTCCTGGAATTCCTCACCAACTACCGCATGGAAAAGGCCAAAAAGCTGCTGGCAGATATCAAATATAAGGTATACGAGATTTCCTCCCTCGCCGGATATTCCGATTCCCACTATTTCAGCCGTATCTTCAAGGAATGCACCGGGATGACGCCGACCGAATACAGGGAAAAGACCGTATAAATCTGCACCACATCATAGGAACCTCCTATAGCCTTTCACGGATTTTTCAGTCATAGTATAAGTAGGATCTGCGCTTAAATCTGCTTATCGGAGGCTCTTATGAAAAGCAAATGGTGGAAGGAAGCGGTCGTATACCAGGTATACCCGCGAAGCTTTAAAGACAGCAACGGCGATGGCATCGGAGACCTGAGGGGCGTCATGGAAAAGCTGGACTATATCAAGGATCTGGGAATTGACGTCATCTGGCTAAATCCGGTATACAAATCTCCCAACGCCGACAACGGCTACGACATCAGCGACTATTACGAGATCATGGATGAATTCGGCACCATGGCGGACTTCGACGAGCTGCTGGACAAAGTCCACAAGAAGGGTATGAGGCTGATCATGGATCTTGTCGTCAACCACACCTCGGACGAGCATCCCTGGTTTATCGAATCCGGGAAATCCAGGGAAAGCCCTTACAGGGATTATTATTTCTGGAGGGACGGAAAGGAAGGAAAGACGCCCAACAACTGGGTCTCAGCCTTCAGCGGCCCGACGTGGAAATACGACGGGACTGCGGGACAGTACTATTTTCACATCTATGCGGACAAGCAGCCCGACCTGAACTGGGAAAATGAAAAGGTAAGGGCTGAAATCTACCGGATGATGAACTGGTGGCTGGAAAAGGGGATCGACGGCTTCAGGATGGACGTCATCAACTGCATATCCAAGCATACTGATTTTCCGGACGACACTCTGCCTCTCAACGAGCAGAGACGCGCCGGCTCCAGATATTATCTCAACGGGCCCAGGGTTCATGACTATATACAGGAAATGAGCCGCGAAACCTTTTCAAAATACGATGTCATGTGCGTGGGCGAAGGGGTGCAGATAACCTCTGATATTGCCGGGCTTTATGTCAACGAGGACAGAGGCGAGCTCGACATGATTTTCTATTTCGATCACATGGACATGCACCGCACGCCCGGGGACAGACTGCTCAGGCGCCCCTGGAAGCTGAGCGCGCTCAAGCGGATACTGTATGACTGGCATAATGCGCTCAAGGAAAAGGGCTGGAATTCCATCTATTTTAACAATCACGACCAGCCCCGCATGGTATCACGCTTCGGAAACGACGGCGAGTACAGGGTGGAATCCGCGAAAATGCTGGCAGCCCTCCTATTGACATGGCCTGCCACGCCTTATATTTACCAAGGCGAGGAGATAGGAATGACAAATATAGCATTTGACTCCATAGAGGATTACAGGGATATTGAAACCCTGAACTACTATAAGGAAAAAAAGGCTCTGGGCCTGTCCGAAGAGGAGATCATGGACAGGGTACATACCTCGAGCAGGGATAATTCACGCACACCCATGCAGTGGGACGGTTCCGCAAACGCGGGCTTTACCCCGGGGAACCCCTGGATAGGCGTAAACGGCAATTACAGGGATGTAAATGTCAGGAAGGCGCTGGAGGATCAGAATTCGATTTATTATTTTTACAGGGAGCTTATACAGCTGCGGAAGGAAAATAGCACCTTTGTATACGGGGACTGCGAGCTTCTGTACCCCGAAGACGAAGCCATATTTGCATATATGCGGAGCTCCGCCGACGCCAGGTTTTTGGTCGTCCTGAACTTCTCCGCCGCCCCCGCAGACTTCAAAGTCCCGGAG
>JAEZJL010000035.1 GCA_023415815.1 Bacillota bacterium
GTATACGCCTCGGCGACGGGACTGACGAATATCTTGCCGTCTCCGAAAGCGCCGTTCTCGCCTGTCCTCGCCTTCCTGAGAATGATGTCGATCACATCGCTTTTATCCTCGTCCTTTACCACGAGCATGAGCATTTCCTTGGGTATTTCATCATAGTACACGTCCCCGAACTGTATTCCCCTCTGCCTGCCGCGCCCCATGACATCCATTTTCGTCACTGCCGGAAAGCCTGATTCAAGAAGCTCCGAGAGGACTTCGCCGACCTTTTCCGGCCTGATGATCGCTCTTATCATCAACATAAACAAATCAATCCTTTCGCAATTTAAATTCTTTTTCAGACTGCCCTGATGTCATATCCGGCAAGCTGCATGAGGGGTGAGTAGATCGCATTGTGCATATCCCTCGCCATGTTGACAAAGCCTTCAAAGCCCATATACGGCCCGTTGTGGTACGCATGGCCGTTGATATACGGAATGTGCAGCTTTTTCACCAGCTCGCCCCCCCTCGGCCCTGTAAAAATGACGTCCGGCTTTACCATTTCAAGCACCTCGAAAAACTCCAGCTCATTCCCGTCGTCAATGTAGATGGTGCCTTCCCTGCCCCTGGAAATGACCTTTTCAAAATCCTCCTGGTGTCCGAACTTGGACGACATGGCGACGACCTCCATGCCGAAATCGTCCTCCACGGACTTCGTCCAGTGCCACAGGCGCGGCCCCCCGGTCCAGATAGCCATTTTTTTACCGTACAGCCGCTGCCTGTACCACTCTATTTTGGGCTTATACCTGGCGTATTCCTCTTCGATGAGCTCCTCGACCCTGTCTTCGATTCCAAAGAAAACCCCTATTTTCCTGAGGCCCGCCGCCGTGTATTCGAACCCCCAGGTATCGATGTCCAGACGGGGAATGCCGTATTTCTTTTTTAACTCGTTGGCGATATAGCCCGCGGACCTGGAGCAGTTTACGACGCTGAGCTTCGCCCTGTGCATGGCGCGGCACTGGTCATAGGTGGCGTTGCCTGTGAAATGGCCCACGATCTGTATCCCGAGCCTTTTGAAGTACTTTTCCAGGACGAACGTATCTCCCTGGATGTTATAATCGCCGATGAAATTGATGGTGTACTCGCTCTTTATTTCAGGCTCGACCGTCCCGACCTTTTCATGCATCCATGCGATGTTCAGGACATGGTGGCCCTTTGACTGGCTCACCCCCGCGAAGCCGGGACATTCCACCACAAAAATGTCCACGTCGCCCAGCTCCTCTTCAACCTCCCTGGCCACAGCCTTCGGGTCGTCTCCGATCAAAGCCGTGCCGCAGGTGGTGTATATGAACATCCTCTTAATATCGGGCATCTCTGCAAAAGCCTCTTTTATACACTTCTTCAGCTGCTTTTCGCCCCCGAATACGATGTGGCCCTCCTTGAGGTCGCTGGACCAGACATATTTCAGCTGGAAATTGTCGTTGTCGCTGGTATAGCGCTTTGTATGCCATGTGTCATAAGCGCATCCCACGGGACCGTGGATCATCTGGATGGTATCCTTGAGGACGCCGCCGATGACCAGCTTTGCCCCGCAATAGCTGCAGCCCCTTTCGGACAGCGTTCCTGGTATGGTTTCCACGTTCGAGCTCGGAAGGTATTCGGTCAGCTCTTCACCCGGAGCCTTTATATAGCAGTGCTTTTTACGTTCCGGAATTACTTCGTCGCATTTGAATAATTGCAGCGGCATTTTCCATACCTCCTTCCGCCTAATCCATAAGGCCGTATTTTACGACCATGCTTTCCAGCTGGTCCATGCTCAGGGGCTTAGGAATCACGAACATGTCGTTTTCTATGATTTTGCGGGCGAGCTCGCCGTATTCTTTGGCCTGATTGCATCCGGAATCGTACTGCACCACCGTCTGCTTGTTAAACTCGGCCTTCTGTACGATATTGTCCCTCGGTACGAAATGGATCATCTGGGTTCCTATTGCTGTGGTGAATTCCGTCATAAGCTCGGCTTCGTTATCAACCTTGCGGCTGTTGCATATGATGCCACCCAGCCTCACTCCGCTCTGATTGGCGTATTTCACAAGGCCCCTGCAGATATTGTTCGCCGCATAGATCGCCATCATTTCGCCCGACGCCACAATATAGACCTCTTCCGCTTTTCCGTCTCGTATCGGCATTGCGAAGCCGCCGCACACAACGTCGCCCAGTACGTCAAAGAATGCGAAGTCCAGGTCCGAGGTATACGCGCCCAATTCCTCCATGAGGTTGATGGCGGTTATGACTCCCCTTCCGGCACAGCCGACCCCGGGCTCGGGCCCGCCCGACTCGACGCCCCTTATGCCTTTATAGCCTGTTTTGACGACCTTCTCTATCGTAACCGCATCCTCGCCCTCCTCCCTCAGCGTATCCATCAGGGTCTCCTGCGGTTTTCCACCGAGGATGAGGCGGGTGGAATCCGCCTTTGGGTCGCAGCCGTGGATAAAAACCTTTTTATCGTAAAAATGTGCCATTGCGGCAGCCGTATTCTGCTGGGTCGTGGATTTTCCTATCCCGCCCTTTCCATAGAACGCAATTTTCCTCATATTAAAAGCCCCCTTCAAATGTTCGTTGGTTTTGTGGTGGTAATGGTTTTTGGCAAAGCCCCATCCTTCGCGGTATGCGAATGGTACGGCTCTCAACATGCTTTTCTTGCATTGCGGCATGGAATTCAAGAAAACCGGGCATGATTTGAATTTGCATTTACAACATGGTAAAAAAGATTTTTATAAAGAAATGCTTTCCTGAAAGGCTATCAAGGCCTTGCAGGAATTATCCTGGCACCGTTTGGTGATTTTAATGCTAAATGGAAATTCCATTTTATAATTTTCCATTTTGTACTGTTAAGCTTAATTATACACACGCTATGTTTATATGTCAATAATTTTGCAAAACAAATTTACAATTCCTGCACGTGACGCTTTCGTAAATAAAACCAGAATTTATTCGTAACGCTAGACCTCCGTATTATACGGCTTTCCGGCCCCATATGCGCAAGGGTCGTTTTTAAGAATTTCGAATTTACGCATTTTTATCTTTGCCAGCTTGCACAAACTTAATTTTATCCCTTCGCAAACAGCTTCCGGCACGGCATAACATAACCGTATATCCCGGAAATTTTTCAGGCCCGTACTTTTCTTTTTTTCATATTGCACAAGCAGGCAATTGCCATTATAATGAATCTTATAAAAATCAATATATACCGGGTCCGTATAAAAAGAGCTATGCCGCTGTGCCGCTTTGTTTCCGTAAACAAGGCCGCACAGCTTTGTTTTTATAGCCGGCTTTTGAAGCAGGCCCGGCGTAGATGAATATGCAAGGAGGGATTTTGCATGAAATCTGTTTCAATATTTCTGAATTCGCAGGGGCTTACCGCTTCACCGGAGGAAGAGGGCTTTATCCGCATATATGCGCATGATTCCGCCGCAAATTGCTGGGAGCTGACAAAAGAGTTTGAGTTTTCCCTGGTAAAAAGCAAATCCATTTCGGAAATGCGCGGCGCAATCCTGAATATGGTCCAGAGGATCGGCGACTGCCGGGTCTTTGCTGCGCGCGAGGTCGCAGGGCAGCTTTACAGCGTTCTCGAAGCGAACAGATTCAGTATTTACGAGGCGGTAGGACGGCCGGAGCAATTCCTGGAATCCATCCTGGCCTCCGAGGCTGAAGCGGATAAAAGCACAGTGGAAAAAGGCCCGCGGGAGATACCCGCCTATCCGGAAAAAACCGGCGTCGAGGGGATCTATTTCGTAAATCTGAAGGCCGCTTTAAATTCGGACCCGGGCCTTACATCCAAAAAAGTACTTATGCCCTTTCTGGCGGAAAAGAATTTTAAGACGCTGGAGGTCATTTGCGACCACGTCCCAAGGTGGTTCGCCGACGAATTTCAAAAGCAGGGATTGCTGTCGGAGGTAAGCAAGCTTGATAATAACGAGTATAAGGTGGTTATATCCGTTAAATAAGTATTAACCGGCATGTCGAAAATATGCTATAATTTCCTTAAAACTGCCGCCGAAGCCGTGATGCCGGTCTGCGAGGCGGATATCCAAGGGGGGCGGAAAGCATCCGCCCCCCTTCACTGTTATCCGTGCAATCCGTCGGGAATGTCAAACGCGCAGAAGTCAGAGCGTCCCGGTCCGGAGGCATTTATTCGAGCATCTTTTTGGACGATATCAGGAAATAAGCCAAAAAACCAATGCATATAAAGGATATGAATCCATATCCTCCGAATATGTCAAATGCCGACGAGAAAAAGCCGAAGCCAAGGCCTGCTGCGATAATCACCGCCTTCAGGCCCAGAGACTGAAACGAATCAATGGTCGCCCTCATGGAGGAATCGATTCTGTGATGCAGATAACCGGAGGCTATCGGGTCTGTAATGCCTGAAAACAGGCATATTATGAATAACGCCGCAAGGCTGGCATATCCTTTGACCGACGACAGGAACAGGAAGCCCGCGGCAAAAACCAGAATCACTCCCGACAGCAAAGCCCTGTAGCCGAACCGCTTTTTCAAGGCATGGGCAAGCACATTCCCCGGAAGCCGTAAAAATATCAATACGGCGGAAAACAAGCCGAAGTATATCACCGGAACCCCCAGCTGCCTGATGTAGAGCTGCCAGAATTCGTCAAGGAAATTCAACGCCGCGCCGGTGACCATTCCGGAGAGCAAAACCAGACATACACCCGGATTATTTCCGAAAAAGCGTACGGAGGCTTTCACATATTCTCTGATTGCAGCAGGCGCGTCCTGCCTGCTTTTTACGTCAGGCTCGGCCAGCAGCAACGATATGCACAGTGAAGCAAGCATGCCGGCAAGCGATATCCAGTAGTTGAATTCATAACCGAACCGGCCAGCCATATAGCTTCCGGACAGCGAAGCAAGTATCACGGCCGAAAATTCAAAAGCGTTCAAACGGCCCAGGCGCTTTTCAAAGGACTGCGCTTCTCCGTTCAGCAGCAGCGAATCGTAAAGCAGCGCATTTTCAGACCCGCTGCAGGCGGAACGCCCGACGCCTGCCAGAAATACCGCCGCGGCAAAATGCCAGAATTCTGTCGCGTAGATCAAAATAAAGAATTCACAGCAGCCCAAAAAAGCATTCAAAACCATCATCCGCTTCCGGCCCCATTTGTCGGCGATAATGCCTGTGGGGATCTCGAGCAGAACAACGGTGACTGCATATATTATCTCAGTGTACACTACCATCTGGATCGTCATGCCCCTCTGCTCCCAGAACAGCCTCTCGATTACATACGCGGGTATCAGGCTGTGGAAGAACCGGACGGCATAAAGCTTCCAGACATTTTGCATATAGCTCATATCAAAGCCCCTCTCATTATTGATTGCAGGTTAAACAACCAAAACAAGGGGGCGCACGCGGACTATATGATGCTAAGAGTTAGCAGGGAGGTCTTGCATAAACCATAAAAAGCATCTCCTTTTAATGTTAATAGTTTGATTTTAACACATTTATTCCTTAATTACAGCCGTAAAAATTTTTTAGGTCTTTTGTCAATGTCCGACAAGGCCATCCCAATCGATATACGTGTTCAGGATGCCGACAAAGCTTTGCAGGCCGCGCTTGTCTTCCTCGTCGAAACGCGCTTTGACCGGGCTGTCCACGTCCAGCACGCCGATGAGCCGTCCGGCTTTGACAATAGGTACGACGATTTCCGAAGCCGAAGCCTCGTCGCAGGCGATATGACCCGGGAATTCATGCACATCCGGGACCACTACGGTTTCCCTGCTTTGGGCCGCGGTCCCGCAAACGCCTCTTCCCGGGGCAATTCGGATACAGGCCGGCTTTCCCTGGAAAGGCCCAAGGATCAATTGATTTTCCTTAAACAGATAAAAGCCCGCCCAGTTGATGTCCTCCAGGCCGTTAAACAGAAGCGCCGCGCTGTTGGACAGATTCGCCAGCCCGTCGGTTTCATCTTTTATAAGCCCTTCGAGCGCTTGCTTCAAGGACAGGTATTTTTCATTTTTATAAGAAATATGCTTTCCCTCCCCGCTGAAATAACTGACACAGCGCAGCCAAGCTTATGCGGCCCCCTCCGGTATGTTCCGGAAGGGCGCCTTTGGCAGCCGCATAAAATCATGTGCAAACACCGCTGTTTCCCTGTAATAACATAATCATATTATTCAATACTGCTTCTTTCGTCAAGAGAGTGATATTTACTGTAAATACGGTACAGGAATACAGCAGCTTCCGCGCGTGTTGCGTGCGACCGGGGCTTCAGCCTGTCCCCTGCGCCGGAAATCAGGCCCTCCCCGGCAAGGAACGCCAGGCTTTCCACGGCATATCCGGCGGCTTCTCCCCTGTCGCCGAATTTATCCAGCACGGCCGCATCGGCCGCGGTTTTCTGCCTCCCGGATATCTCCAGGGCACGCGCCGCCAATACCATCATATCCTGCCGCAATATCTTCTCTCCCGGCCTTAAAAGGCCGTTTTTGCCGCCCGCAGCGATTCCCAGCTTTCCGGCGATGCCCGCGGCTTCATAATAATAGGCTTCCGGCGGTACGTCGCCGAAATTATGATCAAAGTCCGCCGTCAATCCCAGCGTCCTGACCAGCATTACCAGGTAATCGCCTCTGGTGATATCGGCCGACGGCGAGAATGTATCCGCCGATGTGCCGTTTATTATGCCTTTGGAGGCCATGACCCCGACAGGCTTTTTCGCCCACTCCGTACTGTCCAGGTCGCTGAAGGTCTTGTGTACATAGGCTATGGCATAATCGCTGAAATGTGTGGTGCTGAAGGTAACCATGCCTGCAGCCGGGTCATAGCTGCCGCTAGGCACCGGGACCGCATTGCCGCTCCCGTCTATGTACCATATGACAATGTGCTCCGGATCGTTAAGCTCCGCAGTGGTCGGCGTATAAGGGACGGATACCCTGACAGGCGAACCGGGATTTTTCCACCCGACCTGCTCGCCGTTCAGCGTAAGGGTAAGGCATATCAGGGGCCTTTCGCCGATTGCCGCTTTTACTTCGTCTGCCAGAGCCGTTTTATCCC
>JAEZJL010000269.1 GCA_023415815.1 Bacillota bacterium
CCGGAATGGAGCAGGGCTATGGTCCGTCCGTAAACCCCCGCCCTTTCTTCGGCTCCGGGCGTATAGTAGTGCTGGGTCACCCCTCCGGATATATAAGGATACAGGCAAAAATATTTTTCTCCGGCCTGTACGCAGTATTCGCCGTTTCTTGCGGCAACCGGAGCCGGGACGGGCAGCTTCATACCCTCCAGCGCCTTAAGCAGCATGCATTCCGGCATGATCTTGTTAAAATCCTTTTTTTGCTTGAGGACATATTTGCGGCCCCCGGCGGTCTTTATCAAAAAAACCTGTCCCGTGTAGTAAATCCCTGCCGCCGAGATTATCTCCCCAATATCCCAATTGCAAATTAAGTCGTTGAGCTTCGGTTTCGCTTCCATCCTCCGGTACCTGCTTTCTATATGTGATACAAAAAGTATTAGCTTTTCGGCTTAACATAGCGTTTTATAATTTCCAGAGCCGCCCTTGCCCTGTGTATCAGCAGATGCCTGGAAAGCACCTCCTGCTGCCCGTTCAGGGCCACCGCCAGCCGTTCGTTTTCCCTGGGGAGATAGTATTTAACCAGCTCCAGCGTCTCCTCACGGGAGGTGGACCACTCCAGGTGCACACCCTTTTTAAAATAGTGCTCGAGCGCGGGCGAATACTGGCAAATGTGAAAGGCACCGCACCCCAGGACCTCATACGTGCGGTTTGACAGATGGGTCCTCGACTTTTCTACCTGCTGGAGCCCTAGCGCAATCTTGCAGGAGGAGTACACCGAAGGCACCTCCTCTGCCGGGACCACGCCCCCGTAATTTTTTCCCGGGAGTACATAAGCCCTGTCCGTCTGCGTCCACCATCTTCCCCAGACCCTGATGTCATAGCCGCCGTCCACCAGCGGCTCCAGCACGTTTTTTATGCCCTTCAGCCTGAAGGGGTTCCCTATAAAATCACCCGACCTGATGTTATAGTTGTTGGCAAGTAGGACGATGTCATGCTCATACTCGCTTTTTGCAGGCACTTTTGTATGGTGGGGCGAGCACCCGTGCTCCATCAGAAAAGCCCGGACGCCGTTTCTCTCATAGTCGGGAATACACTCCACGGCCGTGGTGAAGGCGATGTCCGAGCCCTTTGCCGCAGGCAGGGAGCTGTCCCGGAAGCATATGGGATCGTCATAGGACCACCATATGCGAAAGACCCCCTTTCTCCTGAGCATATCCATGATTTCGGTTATATTGATCCCTATTTTCCACCAGCCGTATGAAAATACGATATCCGGCTTCATGGTGTCGATCGTCTGCGCCAGCTTTTGCTTAAGCAGCTCCGTCTTCTTTGTATACTCGTCGCCGATATTAAAATCCAGGACCTTGCAGCCCGCCTCTATGAAGCCGTGACTTATTTCATTATATATATGCGGGCAGTAGCAGCACATCAGTATTCTGTACACCGTATCACTCCCATCTCGCTATGTATTCCCGAAATACATGCTCCTGGAGGGCTTTGTCATCACCACGTGCCTCTCCTCCACATCGGAAACAACTATGGAGCCCATGCTTACCCTTGAGAAGCTGCCTATCCGCATGCGCTCCATGATCACCGAGCCCGAGCCCACCAGCACGCCTTCGCCGATAATCACGCCACCGTTAACCATGCAGCTGACAAAACAGGAGGAAAAATCGCCTATCACGGAATCATGCGCGGCAAAGGACTTGGTATTTATAAGTACATGCCTTCCGATAACGGTGTTGACCGAGAGCACACACTGTATCCCGATGATCGAGCCCTCGCCTATCCTGGCGCTGGGCGCAATTACGGCGGTGGGATGTATCAGGACAGGGTATTTCAGATTATACCCCGAGATCTTTTCATAGACAGATTTTTTTGCGGCAGGATCTCCCATTGCGATGACGACATATGTATTCCCGTCGCAGCGCTTAAGTACGTCGCCCGTTCCGAGGATCCTGTACCCGTTGATAAACTCGCCGCAGTCCCCCTTGAAATCGTCGATATAGCCCAGGATATTCCACTGCGGCTCCACTGTGTTGATATCCTCAATAAGCTGCACCGTTTCCCGGGCCATGCCTCCTGAGCCGTAAACGATTATGTCACGCATGCCGGACCTCCCGCATTGTTAAGCCGTATCAATGAAATAATCCGGCAGATTCTTTCCACATGCTCCTCAGGCAGCTCTCCGTACAGCGGAAGCGTCAGCACCTCGCCGGCTACCTTGTTCGCCGCGGGCAGGTGCCGGGGATTCGACGACGGAAGCGAACGGTAACATAAAAATTGACTGCAGAGAGGATAAAAATACTTGCGGGCGTGGACATTATACTCCTTAAGCCTTTCAAAAAGCCCATCCCGCGTCATGCCGAACTCATCGGCGTCAATTCTCACTACGAAATAGGAATAGTTGTGCGTCACGCCCTCGACGTCTTCGCAGCACCTCAGCCCCGGAATTCCGGCAAGCAGCCTGCGGTAGAGATACGTAAGAGCCTTGCGTTTCCTGATCTCCTCCTCCACGAGCCTCAGTACAAGACGGCCCACAGCCGCCTGGAGCTCGTTCAGCTTGGCGTTGGTGCCGGGCTCGATGACGCACTCCTCGTCAAAAATGCCGAAATTCCTCAAAAGCTCGGCGCGTTCCTTAAGGCCGGGAGAATTGAAGGAGAGCGCGCCTCCCTCGACGGTGTGGAATATCTTTGTGGCATGGAAGCTGAACATCGTGATATCGCCGTATGAGCCGACCGGCCTTCCTCCCGTTTCCACCCCGAAGGCGTGGGCCGCGTCATAAATAACCTTCAGGCCGTGCTTATCCGCGATTTCCGAGATTTCATGCACCCTGCAGGGATTGCCGAAAACATGCACGGGCAAAACCGCGCTCGTATCGGGAGTGATCAGCGCCTCAAGCCCGCCGGGGTCCATATTCATGTCGGAGTAGTCTATATCGCAGAAGACGGGCTTCAGACCGCACCACGAAAGACTGTGGGCCGTTGCGGCAAAGGTAAACGGAGTCGTTATGACCTCTCCCCGGAGCCCCAATACCCTGCAGGCTATCTGAAGCGCGGCAGTGCCGTTTGAAAAGAGGGAGAGCTGCTCCGCCTTCAGGAAGCTTTTCAGCTCAAGCTCAAGCTGCCTGAGAGTTTTTCCGTTGTTGGTGAGGTATCCGCTTTCCCATATCGTCTCAAGCATTTCTCCGAGGTCTTTCAGCTCCGGCAGCAGGGGCCGCGTTATGTATACAGGGCTTGAAAAAGGCTTGGCTCCTCTCATGTATCCACTTCCTCAGTTTTCCGTTAGCTTATTATATTCCTTGAAACCGCATATGGTTATAAAAAAAATACAAAAAATGTAACAGGTTATGTTAAGTTTTTATATTATGTATCAGGAGGTGGATATACCATATGGCAAAAGTTATAAACGACGGAACAAGACCCAGAATATGTAAAACATTCCGTTTTTGCAGATGCGGAAAGCTTATCATCGTAAAGGTAAAAATAAAGAATATCCGCAGGGCGGGCAGGCGTATACCATTTCCGTGCGAGTGCGTGTTGTACTGAGCCTGGGGTTCAGGCCGGACCTTTTGCATGGAAAAAGGCAGTCTCCTGTAACACTTTATGTTAAACCCTCATACGATATATACTAGAATAACTTACCAAAAAATTTATAGTCAAGGAGGTTAAAGTATAACTATGTCTGAGCATCATCATCACCACCATGAGCATGAATGCGAGCATGAGCATGACCATGAACACAAGCACAAAAAAGAAGAAGTTGAAGTAAAGATAAAGAATATAATCATCAGCGTAACAGGTCCTACCGGTGCAACAGGGCCCACTGGCGCAACAGGCGTTGCCGGTGCCACGGGCGCTACCGGAGCAACTGGCGCTACCGGAGCAACTGGTGCTACCGGAGCGACGGGTGCGACTGGCGCTACCGGCGCTACAGGTGCTACAGGCGCTACCGGCGCAACTGGCGCTACCGGCGCAGCGGGCGCTACCGGAGCGACGGGTGCGACTGGCGCTACCGTCGCAACTGGCGCTACCGGCGCGACAGGAGTAACCGGCGTACTTGCCGCTTTCGGAAACATCTTCAATACGGCGGGTGAAACCGTGGCAGCAGGCGCTCTTGTTGCCTTCAACAGCGATGGAGTGCTGTTCAATGTAGCTCATCCCATTCCCACGGACCTCGTCCTTGCCGCTACCGGAATATATGACGCAACCTATACGGTATTCGCGACCAGCCTCTCCGCTCCGCAGTTTGCCCTTCTCCTGAACGGAGCGGTAGTTCCCGGCTCGGTATTCCAGGGCTCGTCCGGCGTACTGACCGGAATTGAGGTCGTCGGCAACGCGCTCTTCACGGTTGCAGCACCTTTGTCGATACTTGAACTCATCAACACCTCAGGCACGACCGTCGTCCTGCCGACCAGTGCAGGCAGTCTGACAACAGGCGTGAACGCATCCCTGTCCGTGATAAAGCTGGCTTAAATAAATGCCTCTGCTTTAAAGCCATCCGGCAAAGCCGGGTGGCTTTAATTTTGGCAATCCGGCGGGACGTCAAAGGCGAAGAAGGCCGGCAATTACCCCATGCTGCCGGGCTTTTTGCACTCCTGCGGCAAATAGTGCGGCTTCTGCAGTGAACAAAAGAAGACCTTACTCATAGTATATAGGTAAAGGATTTAAGAATCTGGAGGAATTATATGGCGACTGTCAGTTTGTGCATGATAGTGAGAAATGAAGAGGAGGTCATCGCAAGGTGTCTGGACTGTGTGAGCGACCTGGTGGATGAGATCATTATCGTGGATACCGGATCTACGGATAAAACCAAGGAAATCGTAAGCAAATACACCTCCGGCATATACGACTTCGAATGGATCGACGACTTCTCAGCCGCAAGGAACTTCTCCTTTTCCAAGGCTTCAATGGACTATATCATGTGGCTGGACGCCGACGACATACTTCTGGAGGAGGACAGGGAAAAATTCAAGCAATTGAAGCAGACTCTGGACCCTGTGTTCGATATCGTCATGATGAAATATAATACCGGCTTTGACGAATGGGGCAACGTTACATTGTCATATTTTAGAGAAAGGCTTATGAAGCGTACCAAAAACTACAAATGGGTGGAGCCGATACACGAATGCATCGATATAGGCGGCAATGTGACAAATGTGGACATCTGTATTACACACAGGAAAATGCACGTCCAGGAGAAGGACAGAAACCTGAAGATATTTGAAAACATTGTAGCCAACAATAAGGAGCTGAGCCCCCGCTGTACATATTATTACTCAAGGGAGCTGCAGAACGCCGGCAGGTACTATGAAGCCGTGATGTATTTCACCAGGTTTCTCGACTCGGGGAAGGGCTGGATGGAAGACAACATCAGCGCCTGCTGCGGGCTCTCGGTATGCTACAAAAACCTCAACGACCCCAAAAACCGCCTCAGGTCCCTCCTGCGGAGCTTCGAATACGATACTCCCAGGGCCGATATATGCTGCGAGCTGGGCCTGTATTTTCTGGGGAACTACGATTACTACAAGGCGATTTTTTGGTTCGAGCTGGCAACAAATGTAAAGCCTCCCCGTCTCAATTGGGGCTTTGAGCTGCACGACTGCTCGGGCTTCATTCCGAACCTCCAGCTGTGCGTATGCTACGACAGGCTGGGCAATATCGAAGAAGCCAAAAAGTATAACCGCAAAGCGGGTGAATTCAAACCCGGCCACCCCTCCGTCCTGTACAACATAAAATATTTCGATGGCCTTGCAAACAAACAATCCGAGGCAAAATAGGATATACACCCCCTCCGGATAAGCGGCATATATTGCAATAAATTCGTTAATAGAGCGATGAGGAAGCCTATGCTGACCAGTATAGTAATTTTAACCCACAATAAAATTGAATATACCCGGCAGTGTATTGAAAGCATACGCGAGCATACGATTCCGGAAGCCCGTGAAATTATTGTGGTCGATAATCTCTCCACCGATGGGACTGTTGAATGGCTGAACGGGCAAAAAGACATCGTCAGGATATTGAACGACGAGAACGCAGGCTTTCCCAGGGGCTGCAACCAGGGCATCCGGGCTGCAAAAGGCGACAACGTCCTGCTGCTCAATAACGATACCGTTGTCACACGCAATTTTCTAGGCAATCTTTTAAACTGCCTGTACAGCTCACAGGATATCGGCGCTGTCGGACCGATCACCAACAGCTGCTCCAACGGCCAGGCTATCGCGGTCTCGTATACGAATCTGAGTGAAATGCATGCCTTTGCCGTGGAAAACAACGTGTCCGATCCCGGCAAATGGGAAGAAAGACCGAGACTGGTGGGCTATTGCCTGCTGATAAAAAAAGAGGTCGTCGAGCGGATAGGGCTGCTGGATGAGAGGTTTACACCGGGAAACTACGAGGACGACGACTATTGCCTGAGAATGCGGCTCGCAGGCTTCAGGACCATCCTGTGCAGGGACGCGTTCATCCATCATTACGGGAGCGTCTCCTTCGGTACGTACTCCCAGGAATTCCTCACCCTGCTGGAAACAAACCGCAAAAAATTTGAAGAGAAATGGGGGTTGAAAACAGTGCCCAGCGCACCCGCAGCAGAAGCTGAAAACTATTACATCGACCCGAGCTGCGACGTCAGGGGGATCGAACGGATGAAATTCGGCCGCGATGTGGTGGTCCAGAAGGACTGCTGGCTGAATATCGCCTATTATAATCCGGCTGTAAAATATATGATACAGATCGGCGAGGGCAGCAATATAGGAAAAAGGAACAGCATTTCCGCCGCCAACAGGATTATTATAGGCAAGCATGTAATTACGGGGTCAAATATACATATCACCGATCACAATCATGAATACAGGCAGATAGGCAGACCTATCGTCGATCAGGGGATCTATTCGATCGACGGCGAGGTGGTGATAGGCGACGGCTGCTGGTTCGGCATAAACTGCGCGGTCGCCGGCAACGTACATATCGGAAAGGGCTGCGTCATAGGCGCGAACAGCGTCGTAACGGGGGATATCCCCGATTACTGCGTCGCGGTCGGAAGCCCGGCGAGGCCTGTGAAGATGTATGACATCGAAAGCGGAGACTGGGTCCGCATCAAGGACAAAAACCATTTAAAGGAGCTGCTGGAGAAAAGGGAAAAGCAAATGCCCCTCCTGTCCATCTGCA
>JAEZJL010000393.1 GCA_023415815.1 Bacillota bacterium
GGGGATGGGAGATCTCCTGGACGAGATATTCGCCCATTTTCCGGAGAGCGGCGAAGAGGAATATGACGAGGACGTAATAAAGGTCGCTGTAATAGGCAAGCCCAATTCGGGCAAATCCTCACTTATAAACAGGGTACTGGGCGAGGAGCGGGTCATTGTCAGCGACATTCCGGGGACGACAAGGGACGCGATTGATACATACGCCGTGAAGGGCGAGGATAAATATGTCTTTATCGACACCGCCGGAATAAGAAGGCAGAGCAAGATAACGGAGAATATAGAGAAGTACAGCGCGCTCCGCTCATGGGCGGCTATAGAGAGGGCGGACGTATGCCTCATTATGATCGATGCCCAGGATGGCGTCACTGAACAGGATACCAAGATAGCAGGCTATGCACACGAGCAGGGAAAGGCATCTATAATCGTGGTGAATAAATGGGATCTGGTTGAAAAAGAGACCGGCACCCTGGAGGAATACAGAAAGACAGTGCTTGAAAAGCTTGGCTTCATGACCTACGCTCCGGTTTTATTCATATCGGTCAAGACGGGACAGCGGGTTGATAAGGTCTTCGAGCTCATTAAATACGTTGCGGACCAATCGTCGCTGAGGATTTCAACGGGTATGCTCAACGACCTTCTGAATGAAGCGGTAGCCATGGTGCAGCCGCCGTCAGATAAGGGGAGGAGCCTGAAAATATACTATATTACGCAGATAGGAGTCAAGCCCCCAACGTTCGTCATATTTGTGAACAATATGGAGATTTTTCATTATTCATATGAAAGGTATATAGAGAACCAGCTCCGCAAAAGCTTCGGCTTCGAGGGTACTCCCATAAGGTTCATACACAGGGAGAAGGATAAAAAGGAGTAGGTTTGAGGGAGGTCATTATGGTTATTCCATTGATTTTGTCATGCATTGGGGGTTATCTTCTGGGCAGCGCCAACAGCTCGCTGATCGTCGGGAGATTTTACGGCGTTGATGTCAGGAAGCACGGCAGCGGTAATGCCGGAACTACCAACACGCTCAGGACGTTGGGGAAGAAGGCCGCATTTTTTGTGCTGCTGGGCGATCTCCTCAAGGGGTTTCTTGCATACCTCGCAGGCTACTATATCTCCGGAAGCGCCCTTGGAGGTATGCTTTGCGGAACATCAGCCATCATAGGGCACGTATGGCCGGTATACTTCGGCTTCAAGGGCGGAAAGGGCGTGCTGACCTCGCTGGCGGTGCTTCTGATGATTGACTGGTCAATTGCCCTGATGCTGCTGGGTATATTCATCATCATTGTCCTTTTGACAAGATATGTCTCGCTCGGCTCCATCGTGGGAGCGGCGCTGTTTCCGATTCTGTCGCTCATATTGGGGAGAAGCGTTGAAACCGTTGTTTTTTCAGCCTTGATTGCAGTGCTGATTATTTTCATGCATCGCAGCAATATTGGGCGGCTGCTGAAAGGTACGGAATCCAGATTAGGCTCAAAGAAGCAGGAGGCGTGATATGGGCAGGAAAATATCCGTGATTGGCGCGGGAAGTATGGGGACGGCTGTTTCCATACTGCTTGCGGATAACGGTCATTCGATAAAAATGTGGTCGCTGTTCAAGGAGGAGGTTGATATGATTAACAACCTCCGGGAGCAGACAGAGAAGCTGCCCGGCGCAAAGGTGCCGGCTTCGGTGGTTTGTACCGCGGACCTGGAGGAAGCGCTTTCTTGGTCGGACATATTGATACTTGTAATTCCCTCGCAGACGATAAGGGAAAATGTCAGGAATATGGCTTCGTACATAAAGGGCGGAAAGGTTATAAGCTGCTTTTCCAAAGGGCTTGAGAAGGGCACTGGCTTCAGGATGTCCGAGGTGATAAGGCAGGAGCTGCCTGAAGCTTCGGTTGTGGCCATGTCGGGGCCCTGCCATGCAGAGGAGCTCTCAAAGGGCATACCTACAGCTTACGTAGCCGCTTCGGATAGCAAGCAGCCGGCGGAGCTTATCCAGGACATATTCATGTCAAGCCGATTCAGGGTATACACGAACCCCGACATCATAGGGGTGGAACTTGGCGGCGCCGTCAAGAACATAATAGCGCTTTGCGCCGGCATTTCGGACGGCCTGGGCTTCGGGGACAATACAAAGGCCGCCCTGATGACGAGGGGTATAGCGGAGATATCCAGGCTTGGCACGGCTATGGGCGCGCGTCTTCAAACCTTTTCAGGCCTTGCCGGGATAGGCGACCTGATTGTGACCTGTACAAGCATGCACAGCAGGAATAGGCGCGCCGGCATTCTCATAGGGCAGGGAAGGTCTGTCGAGGACGCCCTCAAGGAAGTGAAAATGGTGGTTGAAGGCGTATATACCACTGAGCCGGTTTACAGGCTGTCGAAGGAATTAAGCGTCAAAATGCCCATAACTACGGAAGCGTATAACGTGCTTTTCAGCGGGAAGGACGCAAGGAAGGCGGTAGTGGACCTAATGAACCGGGACAGAACGCACGAGCTTGAGGCTGATGTGCTCAATGATGTGTGGTAAATAAACAGTATCGTTCCGGTACGATATATAAACGCAAATCGACATATATGTATATTTTTTCCAAAAAGAGCTTCCTATTATTTGATTTTGATGATATAATATTGTGCAGGATAGGGGGAGTTTAATGGAAAATGTATTAGCTGAAATTTTATATGAATTGAAGGGACTTAAAACCGGGCAGGAACGGCTCGAAGGCAAGATTGGTAACCTCGAAGGCAGGATTGGAAATCTGGAAGTTGGTCAAAAGAACCTAGAAGCCGGGCAGGAAAGACTTGAAGGCAAGATTGGTAACCTCGAAGGCAGGATTGGATATCTGGAAGCCGGACAAAAAAACCTAGAAGTTGGTCAAAAGGACCTAGAAGCTGGACAAAAGAACCTAGAAGCCGGACAAAAGAACCTGGAAGCTGGTCAAAAGAATCTGGAAGCCGGACTGCGCAGCCTTGAAATGGGGCAGCATAGCTTAAATGATAAAATGACCTCATTCGAAAACCAGGTTAATAATAGATTTAACAATGTTGATAAGAAACTGGATTCATTGACAAATGCGGTTGCCGACCTGATGGAATTCAGGACGGATGCGGAACAAAAGCTGAAGAAAATCAAATAGGGGCGGCATATTAACAATTTGCAGTATATTAACATAATATACAAATAGTGATTAATAATACTGGAGTTGTTATGTATGAGTTATTCAGCCGATAATAATAGAGTTCCCTGTCCCCTCGGTTTTTTTGACCCCGCAGTTGCCAGAATAGCCGGCGGTCCGGATTATCCCGGGATATCCGGCGTTGTTTTTTTCAGGGACGTTCAGGGAGGGACCGAGGTTTGCGTGGATGTCGCGGGATTGCCTCCTTATAGGCCTGCTTCCGAAGGTAAGCAGCCAATAGGGCCCTTTGGCTTTCATATACATGAAAATGGCGATTGCGCTCCTGGAAGACCGGCACAGCCCTTTGAGGCGACGGGAGGCCATTGGAACCCGTCACATCAGCCGCACGGGAATCATCCCGGGGATTTCCCGGTGCTGTTTTCCAATGGCGGAAGGGCGAGGATGTGTTTTTTTACGGACAGGTTCAAGGTGACGGACATCATCGGAAAGTCGGTCGTCATCCATGAAAATCCCGACGACTATAGGACGCAGCCTGCCGGAAATTCCGGAAAGAAAATAGCCTGCGGCGTGATTGTCAAGTTTGCATGAACGGATTGTTCGGGGTCAGCGGCCGTATTTTTCAAAAAGTTTGAAAAAGGCGTATATGAATACCAGAAGTACGGCGATAATCAGTACGAAGACTCCAAAGCTCAATTTACGGCTTCACCTCTTTTCAAGATTACAATAGCGAACCAGCTTAAAGCGACCATTACGATCAGATTGATGACTGCGCTGGCTGCAAAGCTCCAGTTGGTGTAAACCAGCGCATTTCTCATTGTTAAAAAATGCTCTTCGAAATCCCCGAAAATGGAGAGCAATAACACATAAAGGAGCCTCATCCATTTTTTTGAAGGGTGGAATTGTGCAAGCAGTATACCTATTACAAATACAGGCCCCAGCATGAAGAACAGCGACGAGCCGAAAACCGGAACTACCGGATTGGTTATTTTATAATATCCGTGATTTATATAAATTATGTCAACGGACATTTGAAACAAAATTGACAATATGCCGCACCATATATTCACTTTGAGCTTTTTTAAGTCAACAAGAAAAACAAACAGAATCCAGGATGCTGCAAAACTGACAATCCACTCCATCGCATTCCTCCCATGCCATTAAAATTGCGCGTTAGTATTTGCCGTAATAAAATCTTTTACCCTTTCTTATATTTCTATTCACGGCATTGATACTTCTGTTTAAAAGAGCGGCATATCAATTTATTCCGTTATCAGACATAGAAAAAGAGCGCCGCTGTCAGGAGGGATCACGGATGGAACATTATTTATTACGGTCCCTTCTTTTAATTACTGCACAGATGCCGGCGCTCCTGATTGGTTATAAACATTACCTGCCGCCAAGCAGGAACCTGTCCATCAGCTTGTGGCCTTCGTCCACATAAATTCCCGTACCGGCCGCCTGGAACTCGTCATAGCCCTCGACTCCGGAAGCGATGCGGAGGCTCTTACGATAGAGCAGATAGGGGACGGACTCGGAGGTGTGGGTCCTGAGCGAAAGCGGAGTCGGATGGTCCGGAAGCACCAGTATGCTGTAGTCCTCATATTTTTCAAGTCCTTCGAGCACTATCCCTACAACATGCTTATCAATAAGCTCTATTGATTTGACTTTGTTTTCTATCTCATACCGGTGGCCGCATTCGTCGGGCGCTTCCACATGCACGTATACGAAGTCCGTTCCGGCTTCCAGCTCTTGCAGGGCAGCGCGGGCTTTGCCCGCAAAATTCGTATGTATATTGCCTGTAGCCCCTTCGACCTCAATAGGCTTAAGTCCGGCACAGATGCCGATGCCCTTTATGAGATCGACGGCCGATACGACCGCTCCACTTATATTATATTTATCCGAAAACAGGGGAATGGCGGGTCTTTTGCCCTCCCCCCAGAGCCAGATGGAATTGGCGGGCTTCAGACCCCTTGCTTCTCTGGCTTTGTTGACGGGATGATCCTTCAGGATAGCATGGCTTTCCCTCATCATTTTAAAAAGTCTTGCGGCATTTACACCCTTAGGGAGATATTGCCGGATCCTTTTTTCGAGTATATCATGCGGAGGGGTAAGGCTGAAGCCGCCCGGACCATTGCTCCAGACCATACAGTGGCGGTAGCTGATGCCGGGGTGATAGGCTATGTCCCCGCAGGCAAAATGCCTGTTTATCTCTGCTATAAGCTGTGCCGATTCCTCTGAGGTGATTTCGTCGGAGCTGTAGTCCACCATCACCTTGTCTTCATATTCGCCCTCTTCCGAAAGTGTCACAAGGTTGCACCGGAAGGCGAGGTCCGTATCCGAAAGATTTACGCCCATGCTCACTGCCTCAAGCGGCGAACGGCCTGTGTAATAGCGTTTGGGGTCGTAGCCCATGACTGAAAGATTGGCCGCGTCGCTTCCCGGCGGTATTCCCTCCGGTATCGTTTTGACCATGCCGACCTCTGCATATCTTGCGAGGCTGTCTATATTCGGCTTTTGAGCGTATTGAAGGGGGGTTTTGTTCTCCAGCTGGGGCATTCGGTAATCAGCCATTCCATCCCCGAGAATTACGACATATTTCATGTTAGAATTGTCTCCAATCGATTCAGAATATAGCACTTTCACAAGTTACCATTATAGCAGACTTTGGAATCCATGGAAAGGCTATTTTTACGGCTGCAGCTTCATTTCGGACAGAGAACCGTCACTTTCCAAGGGCGTGCTGACGATTTAATAAAAAGCGAAACTGCTGGAATCGGAGACGGCAATTGTGTTAAAATTACTGGGGGGCCATGCCGTCACCTGCTAAAAGCACGGCAGAGAGAGGCGGTCGGCATCCCGTGCGGGAGAGAGATAATTCGGTGCTTAGGGAGAGTGTACATATGACAGAAGGATACAGGATAATTGACGGACACGTCCATACTTTTTCTTCGGGTGAGGTTTCAAAAAAAATCAGAGAGTCCTTTAACAGGATCTACAGTATAGAATTTGAAAACCCCGGTACGGGAACAATCGAAGACGTTCTGGCCAACATGGAGAGGACGGGGATAGAGCGGACCGTCATGGCTAATTTCGCGCCTCCGAAAATAATACACGACAACAATCTCTGGACCATCGAAGTTTCGGGGGACGGCAGCAAGCTGATACCTCTGGTGAGCTTCCACCCGGAGATGGAGGGCGACATGCGCGGCCTGCTTGAGCGGTACATGGGTCTCGGAGCGAAGGGAATAAAGCTCCACCCCATGGCACAGGGCTTTTCGCCGCTGGATAAAAAGCTTGAGGAGATGTACAGAGGCTGCAATGAAGCCTCGATCCCCGTCGTATTCCACTGCGGCAGGGTTGCTAACGCCCGGCTGAACGAATACTCGGACCTGGAGATAATAAAGCCGCTGCTTTACAAATACCCGTCCATACCCTTCGTACTGACCCACATGGCGGACGGCAACGTCGGGGATGTGGTGGATACGGCAAAAAGCTTTGACAATGTGAGCTTCGACACGTCAATCGTGATAACCGGCTATCCTCCCATTATGCAGACAAACGACGCCAGCTGGCTGGACGACGCCGAGGTGGCGGATATCATAAACACGATAGGGGCAGAAAGGGTGGTCTTCGGCTCCGATTACCCGTGGGGCAGCCCTTCCCACGACATTGCGAGGCTCGAAGCCATTAAGCTCGACGAAATGCAGAAGAAGAGAATATTTTTTGAAAATGCAGTCAAAATATTCAAGCTGGAAATTTAATGAACTTGAATTGTCCATGCATAAATCTTCCTGTATAATATAAACATATACACAGCACGGGCGCTCCCGGAGAGCCCTTTGCTATAACGTCAGGAGCGCCGGAGGGGTTCTATGGGCAGGAACAGGTTCATCCTTGCAGCAGCTGCGGTTGTTTTGCTGGCAGCGGCCGTATTTACATATTTCAGTCTCTCGGGCAATAATACTGCGGTGGACCAGAATCAGGCTCCCGGGCCGGGAACGACCGTAGCCGCCGATACCGCCGCGGATAGCGCCGGGCTTGAGGATTCTGCGTCCGTGGCCGGGACAGCGGTTGAAGAGCAGGCGGAGCCGGCCGCTGTGCAGGAGCCGGAGATCACAAAAAGCGAGGATATAGAAGTCAGATACAATTCGCCGGAGTATGACCTCAAGGCCTCACTTTGTGAGGATTCCGACAAGCGTACCTTTGTAAAGCTCGAATATTATCTTGACGGCGCAGGGACCATAATGGAAGCGGATAGTGAAAAGCTCCCTGAATTGAACGGTATTTTTGATAAGAGGACTGAGGCCGGTACCGGTATATTCAAGGTTAAATACGCCTATCTCAATTCGGTATTATCCAAAGTATATCTTCAGATAGCCGGAGCCTCAAATGCTGGCTATGAAGAAACCGCATTATACAGCCTGAATCTAAAGGATTCTTCAATAAAAAAGCTTTTCTCGTACCCCGGAAAATACTCGGATATGAGCTTCAACAAGGATTTCAGCCTGCTGGGCTACAGCTTCGACGACCCGCCGCATCTGAGCGTTTTCCAGGAAAGCTCGCTGTTTGAGATACTCGACTGCAAATCGGACGAATTCAAGGTAAAGGGGAGCAGGACAGCCTCGGGGAAGACGGCGGGCGCCGGGAGGGATCCTTCCTTTCTTTACGACTATACCTTTGACTCATGGCAGTCAAATACCGCCGCCAGGCTGAAACAGGCCATATTTCAAAAGAAGGAGCCTGACGGCAAACCCGTGGGCCAGGGCGAAGTGCTGTATGATGTGACTAAGGACGAATTCTTAAATCCCGACGGCAGCCCTGCCGCGAACCCGTCATCCGAAGCGCCGGCGAAAGCTGTTCCCGCTGTGAAGGGTGAAGCCGAAGTTACCAAGGTGCTAACGGATTTTTATTCATACCTTGCGTCCGAAAAGGATTATGAAAAAGCCATGAAGCTGCTGGATGAAAGCTTTAAGCTGCAGCTCGAGCTGCTTGAGCAGTTTGGCGTGACTGACATAGTAAAGAGCGACATTGATACTGAAAACGCCTCGATGTACAGTGAAATACTGAAAGCGGCCAGGCTGGATTCCATTGTAAAGGCAGAGCTGTCCGATAATATTTATACCGTTTATTATTACCAGACTATTTCGCTCAATACCGATTCACAGGTGAGGCAGGCGCTCACGGCGCAGCTTCGGAAGGTCAAGGACAATTATAAAATAATGCTCATAAAGGATGCCGACGGCTCAAAGCCTCCGTTTGTGCAGTGAGCGGGTCAAAGCTTGCCGGATATGCGCTCGAGGCGTCCGGCCCTGCTCCACACCGGCACGCTCTGTCCCGTCCTTTTAATGGAAACAACCTCAAGCCTTATTCCGGGGCGGGTGTTCATATATTCCTGTAAAGCTGCCGCAATAACGGCGACAAGCTCGCTTCCGGCCTCGGTTTCCTTTTCGGCCGGCTCGTTTACGTCGTTTCTGTTTGCTGAAAAGAACCTGGAAAAAATGTTTAGCATCTCAACTCCTGCCCGTCGTCTGTCTGCTTTCACGCTGACCGCCCGACTGCCCGTTTGCCGTGTCTTTTTACATAAATCTATCACAACGGAAGAATTAAGTCAAACCGTGACCGTTCAGGGGATATCGAATATTTTTATATTTGTGGTGAAAAAACAGGAATGTTGTAGTATATTATATTGAAGGGTAATATGTACCCGATGTGTTGGTTTTGACTTAATAAAACGGAGGTTCAGTAAATGCTGCATGCTTTTTCCAGACTGGAGCTGCTGATAGGTCCCGAGGCTCTGGCAAAGCTGGCCGCGAGCAGGGTGGCTGTTTTCGGGGTAGGCGGAGTCGGCAGCTATGCGGTCGAGGCGCTGGTGCGTTCGGGTGTGGGCAGCTTTGTCCTCGTAGACGACGACCGCATCTGTCTGACGAATATTAACAGACAGATACACGCTACTATGAAAACCATAGGCAAGCCGAAGGTTGAGGCTATGAGGGACAGGATGCTGGAAATAAATCCGAAGGTCTCGGTCGAGGTTCATCAGCTTTTTTATCTGCCGGATAATGCAGAAACGATAATGACCGGCCATTTTGACTATATTGTCGATGCCATTGATACCGTTACCGCAAAAATAGACCTGGTAATGAGGGCAAGGCAGATGGGAGTCCCTATAATAAGCAGCATGGGTACGGGCAACAAGTTCGACCCGACCAGGCTTGAGATAACCGACCTGAGCAAAACCACCGTAGACCCGCTTGCCCGCGTCATGCGCAAGGAATTGAGGGCAAGGGGTATAACAAACCTGAAGGTCCTGTTCTCGAGGGAGGAGCCGGCCAAGACCCTGGAGACGCAGCAGACAAGCTGCAGGGAAGGCTGTGTCTGCCCGAAGGGCACCGTCAGGAAGTGCACGGTGAGAAACCACATACCCGGAAGCGTTTCTTTTGTACCGCCTGCCGCAGGGCTTATCATAGCGGGCGAGGTTGTAAGGGATATCATTGGCAGGAATTGAAAACGGAAGTAAAGGGTATGGATGAAAGGGACGACGATGTTTAAAAAACGTATCAGCATATTTACCGGTCATTTCGGCAGCGGAAAGACGGAGGTCGCCGTAAATTACGCCTTAAAGCTTTCGGAAATGTATAAAAATACCGCAATTGTGGATTTTGACATAGTAAATCCGTTCTTCCGCACAGCCGATGTGAGGAAGGAGCTTGGGGAAAGGGGCGTCAAGGTGCTTGCCCCGCTGTATGCCAACACGAACGTGGATGTGCCCTCGCTGCCGCCGGAAATAAACATGCTGTTTGAAAATAAGGATTACCGCGCCGTGTTTGACGTGGGCGGAGACGAGCTGGGGGCAAAGGTGCTATCAAGGTACAATGCCGATATACTGGCAGACGACAGCGAGATGTACTTTGTCATTAATACAAGAAGGCCCATGACGCTTTCGGACAGGGGCATCGAAGAAATGATACGGGATATCGAGCAGAGCTCAAGGCTCAAGGTAGACTGGCTTGTGAACAATACCAACCTGCTGGGTGAAACCACCCCTGAAGTAATACGCGAAGGCGCGGAAATCATTGAGAAGGTCTCAGAGAAGCTCGGCATACCGGTGGGCTTCACCAGCGGCATGTCTCAGGCGCTTTCTATGGCGGATGAAGGAGCCGGAAAAAACAAGCTTTATATGCAAAAGCACATTTTGCTGCCATGGGATTAAACTCTTGCAAATACAATACAGGAGTTTTATAATTATACGAAATGGCTTTATAAATATAGTGTCGAAAAAGTGAGGTTTACTATGGCAAGGGCTACATTTAACGAGGACAGGTGCAAGGGCTGCAAGCTGTGTATCACGGTTTGTCCCAAAAAAATCATTGCGATTGACGCTGAGAAGCTGAATATGAAGGGCTTTCACCCTGCAGGCGTCACGGAAGCGGACAAGTGCATAGGGTGCGCTTTTTGCGCCACGATATGTCCCGACTGTGTTATTACGGTGGAAAAATAGCCTTGAGCGCCGATTATAGATTTGGAGGACATTCAAATGGGTGAAAAATTATTGATGAAGGGTAACGAGGTCATCGCCGAGGCTGCATTAAGGGCGGGCTGCAGGCATTACTTCGGATATCCGATAACTCCTCAGACGGAGATAGCGCATTATTTCGCAAAGAAAATGCCTGCCTTCAACGGGACCTTCGTACAGGCAGAGAGCGAAATAGCGGCGATTAATATGGTTTACGGCGCCGCAAGCGCCGGGGTGAGGGTAATGACCTCTTCCTCCAGCCCGGGCATCAGCCTGAAGCAGGAGGGGATATCATACGCGTCATGCGCGGAGCTGCCGGCGGTTATTGTAAACATAGTCAGATGCGGACCGGGGCTTGGCGGTATACTTCCTGCCCAGTGCGACTATTTTCAGGCGGTAAAGGGCGGAGGCCACGGCGATTACAATATGGTGGTGCTTGCTCCCAGCAGCGTACAGGAGCTGTATGAGCTGACTGTGGAAGCCTTTAACATTTCCGACAGGTACAGGGTCCTCACCATGATAATGGGCGACGGAGTCCTTGGACAGATGATGGAGGCTGTAGAATTCAAAGTCCGTGAGGACATCATCAAGGCCGATAAAAGCTGGGCGGCGACAGGTACCGGCATGAGCAGGGAGCACAATGTGATAACCTCCATCTACATCCAGCCGGAGGTCCTGGAGCAGCACAACCTGAAGCTGCAGGCCAAGTATGCCAAGATAAAAGAAAACGAGACCAGGGTGGAAGTATACAACTGCGACGGCGCCGATATAATCGTAGCAGCCTACGGCACCGTGGCAAGAATTATCAAGAACGTAATAAGGACAGCTGAGAAGGAAGGCATAAAGGTCGGGCTGATAAGGCCGATCACGCTCTGGCCGTATCCCACGGAGGCCTTCGAAAAATACGCCGAGGTGCCCAGGGCCTTCCTGGCTGTGGAAATGAGCGCAGGGCAGATGGTCGAAGACGTGAGACTGTCGGTAAACGGCAAAAGGCCGGTCTATTTCCACGGCAGGATGGGCGGGATGCTGCCTACACAGCAGGAGATACTTGATAAGATCAAGGAAATTTTGAAGTAAAGGGGAATGACAATGGCAATCGTATTTCAAAGACCTCATGCGCTTAAGGAACTGCCGCTGCACTACTGTCCGGGCTGTACCCACGGCATCGTGCACAGGCTGATCGCGGAGGTGCTGGATGAGCTTGATATCGAAGGCAGGACCATAGGCGTATCGCCGGTGGGCTGCACCTATAACAATTATGAATATTTCAACTGCGATATGGTCCAGGCGGCTCACGGAAGGGCTCCTGCGGTCGCAACCGGGATAAAGCGGGCGAATCCGGACAATGTCGTATTCACCTACCAGGGCGACGGTGATCTCGCCGCCATCGGCACTGCGGAAATAGTTCATATCGCGGCCAGAGGCGAAAAAGTTACCACAATATTTGTAAACAACGCCATTTACGGTATGACCTCGGGCCAGATGGCGCCGACCACCCTTATAAACCAGGTAACCACCACCTCGCCTTTCGGAAGGAAGCCCGAAATCCACGGCTACCCGATAAAGGTGTGCGAGATGCTTTCAACACTCGAAGGAGCGGCGTTTGTCGAGAGGGTTTCAATGCATGACATCAAGAATATAAACAATGCCAAAAAGGCTATAAAAAAGGCTTTTAAGGTCCAGCTGGCAGGGCTGGGCTACTCAATAGTCGAGGTGCTCTCAAGCTGCCCCACGAACTGGGGACTGGACCCGGTAGAATCCTTGAAATGGATAAAGGACAACATGATACCGCATTATGCCCTGGGCAATTTTAAGGGAAAGGATTTGGAGGTGTAGGTTATGGCACAGCAGGAGATAATCATCGCAGGCTTCGGCGGCCAGGGCATACAGTCCGCCGGCATGCTCATAGCTTATGCGGGAATGCTGGAGGATAAAAACGTCTCATGGCTGCCCTCGTACGGACCGGAGATGAGGGGCGGCACGTCAAACTGCCATGTCATAGTTTCAGACGAGCCTGTCGGCTCACCGATACTGAACAGCGCCACGGTTCTGCTGGTGATGAACGGGCCTTCGCTTGAAAAATTTGAAGGGGCTGTTGTACCCGGAGGGTTGATTATAAC
>JAEZJL010000457.1 GCA_023415815.1 Bacillota bacterium
TGCCGAAAGCGACGCCGTGGCCCTTCCGGCAAGGTCGTCAGGGAAGCAGTGCACATGAAAGTCTATAATCATAGAATTAATCTCCATCAAGCTATATACAATGTAAAAAGCAAATAAGTTTCGGGACAATAACTCAAATATAACCCAGAAGGCCCCTCACCGATATCTCCCCCGACATGACCTCGCGTACGGCTCCGTCGCTGCAGGAGACTACAAGTCTTCCGTCGGAGGTTATATCTACGGCCGTGCCCGTGAATGAGCCATCCCTGTGCCGTATGCCGACCACCCTGCCTATCGTCACGGAGCGCTGCTTCCACATTTCAACGATCCTGCCCTCATCGCCGCCTGTCAAAAGGGCATAGCCTTTATCCAGCTCCGCCAGCACGGCCCTCGCAAGGTCGGTACGTCCCGGCGGATCGCCCTGAATGCCCCTGGCCTGCAAATGTGCCAGGATCGAAACCGCCCTGTTCCTCAGCTCCTCAGGAAAATCGGCGAATGTTTGAGAATAATTTATACCTATTCCCAGCACAGCAAAATTTACCATATCCGTTTCACAGTTCATCTCCGTAAGAATCCCGCAGATCTTTTTACCTTCCAGTACGATGTCATTGGGCCATTTTATGCCGGCTTCCACGCCGTATACGCCCCTTATGGCGTCTACGACCGCGACCGCCGCCGCCAGCGTGAGCAGCTGTATTTTTTCCGGCGGTATCGCCGGCTTCAGAACAACCGTCATATAAACGCCTTTATTTTCTTGTGAATTCCAGCTTTTCCCAATCCTTCCCCGGCCTGCGGTCTGATTCCCTGCGATAACCACGGTCCCGTCTTCACAACCCCCGGAAGCAAGCATTTTAGCTTGATTGTTCGTTGAATCCAGCGTATCGAAATACAGAACATTTTGCCCCACAACCAAAGTCCCGAGCCTGTAGGCGACCTCAAAGCCGTTCAGCAGGTCGGGCTTTGAGACAAGCCTGTAGCCATTCCTGGAGGAAGCCTCTATTGCGTAATCAAGCTTCCTCAGCTCGTTGATGCATTTCCATACGGTTGTCCGCGTTACGCCAAGGAGCCTGCTCAGCTCTTCTCCGGATACAAATTCCGGCGCGGCCTCCTTCAGAGCCTGCAGAATTTCATATTTCATTTTATCCTCTTTATGCACTCAGTATTTCTCCAGGTCAGGGGTCTTCAAGGTATATGCCCTGCCGTCCCTGTCGTCTATAAAAACCGCTATTCCGCTTCCTTCGTCAGCCACCCGCCGGACTCTTCCCGTATCCGCAAGCCTGCAATAAAAGGAATACAGCATGGCGTCCGTAAAATCACTGTGCTTTTCCTTATAGCCCTCTATAATATTGTTCATGTACAGCTCTTCCGAGCTGCCGAACAGGATGGGAGAATCCAGTCTTTTATCAAGGAGCTTCACGAAATCTCCTATGACCGTAGAGGTCACAAGGCACTCCGGCAGCCTGTAACGTCCGAAGTTGTAATTCTCCACCGGCATTACCGAGCTATTATATATTTCCATAATCTCGGGAAATGACAGGCCCGCCAGGTAGAGGAGCCTGTCCGCTGCAAAGCAGTATTTCGGCATGACCTCAAGCTTAAGGCATTTGTATTCCGGGGATATATACTTCTCATAATCGTCCCTTGGGTTCAAAAGCGCGGAAATGCACTTTTTCCTGACGCCTTCGATTTCAATTTCCCTGTCGTGCCATTCCGTAAGCTTTATGCCGCAAGCAACTGCATTTTCAGCCTTGCCGGCCGGTATGTAATAGTATACCTCGACCATCCGGCGGTCCTCCCCATCCATATCTGCAAATATTCTCTTTCACAGTCAATTATCGACAGTATTTCCCGGGCAATATTGTAATGTGTATACTACAAGGTCGAAAAAGATGTTTAATCGGTGATTTATAACAAAAGCGCTCCTGTCGTAATATTTATTATATAATATTTACACGCAATTCAAAAGTAGATTGTATATTTTAAAACCAGCCGGACACCGGGCCTGATCTTCCGCCGGCAATATAGCACAGCGGGGCCTCGCATATTTAATCCTCCGGCAATACCGCAACACTATTGTATATATATCCGTAATTTCATATAATAATTTATAAGAACTTATCCAATGTAAAACGGAATAACGATTAATATATGAATGGAGGTCTTGTTTATGGCGTTCCTGGAGAATCTCGGCAAGAGGGTTGGAGAAGCTACTCAGGCTGTGGCCAAAAAGTCAGGCGAACTTGTGGAAACCACTAAGCTCAGCGTCAATATCGGCTCCGAAGAGGAAAAGGTGCATAAGCTTTACGCGCAGATCGGGAAAGCTCTGTATGAAAAATATACCGCGACCGGGATCATCGACGAGGATGTAAAGGCTTCCTGCGAGGCTGTCAGGGTTCACGAACAGAATATCAAGGCCTTGAAGGATAAAATGGCCGAAATCAAGGGAACCAAGCTCTGCATAAGCTGCGGGGCGGAGATGGAAAAGACCCAGCTCTACTGCTCCAAGTGCGGGACAAAAAACGACCCGGTTACCGAGGAACAAGCTCCGCAGGCCCCGGCTTCATCCACGTGCCCCGCATGCGGAGCCGCCCTTGAGCCGGGATCCGTATTCTGCACCGGCTGCGGCGCTAAGCTGGAATGAAGGATATAGTCCCCGGCCCGGTACTTATTGTTTATTGTCTATTGTCGAAAAAAGTCGATTGCCAATGCAATCGGCTTTTCTCATTTGGGCAATTTGCCGCGACGCTGATATGCAAAAGTCTCGGGGCTCGATGTCCCCGGGACTTTTTTCAACAATCGCAATAATTATAGTCTACAGTCCTCGTCATCCCGCTGTTTCCAGATTTTTGAGCTCTCCTTGCTCCATTTCCTGCTTCAGGTTTTCCACAAGCTCAAGCGCAGGCTCAAACTCTTCATAGAAAAATACAATCACATCCCCGGGGCAGGCTTCGTTTATGGCGGTTTCAAACGCCTTGAGCTCGGGCAGTATAATGCATGTCCTGTCCTTTTCCAGCCCGGCTGAAACGGCGGAGTCATACAG
>JAEZJL010000476.1 GCA_023415815.1 Bacillota bacterium
GGTCGATGCTGTCCCTGTTCTCCTCAAAGAAGGAGGAGAACCCCAAAACCTCGGATAGACCTGCCCCGCGTATTTTTGCCAGCATATCGACGGTCTTTTCCCTGAGTACGGCGAATTCCGCCGACCCGGCAAGCTCAAGCGCGGCGCCTATCACGCCGCCGGCATAAGCCGTTATGAAATCCATCCCCGCATTAACCTCCGCACAGCTGCTCCTCACAGCCTGCCTCACCTGCTCGTCGGTGTATTTTTTGAAGGTCAGCCTCATGGCTCTCGAGCGTATGGTCTCAAGCATTGCCTCATAGTTTGAGACCGTCAGTATGATAACGACATAGGAGGGCGGCTCCTCCAGGGTCTTTAGCAGGCAGTTCTGGGCCTGCACGGTCATTTTGTCCGCATTCTCTATGATATATACCTTCCGTTTCGAATACATTGGCCTTACAGCGACATCCCCCTGTATTTCCCGTATCTCGTCGACGCCTATGCCGGCTTCTTCGGTCCAGGTCCTGCGGAAATCGGGATTCGAGCCTCCGCCGTACAGCAAGCAGGCCTGGCATCTGCCGCAGGCCTTGCCCTCCCGCAGGTCCGTACACAGCAAAAGGCCGGCAAATATGGCGGCAACCGTCCTTTTCCCGATTCCGGGCGGGCCGTTGAAGACATAGGCATGACTTACCCTGTCCCTTAGGAGGGAATTGAGCAGGGTGTGCTTTACTTCCATTTGTCCGATTATATCATCAAAGTTCATATAGACTCCGGTTACATCACCATATCCAGTATTAATCCCCTTATGTCGTCAATCCTTCTGAGGATATCGAGATTGTCCTTTTCCCCGCTCATGACCTCCTGCGTAAGAAGGTCCACCTCGTCGTTGACTTTCTTTATAAGGGCATAAATCTTATGCCTGCCTCTTCTGTCGAGCAGGCTCTGTTTTGAAAATTTTCTTGAATTTCCTACGGCCACATCAAGGAATTCAGAAATAAGCCTCTTATAGTCCAGAAGCTCCCTGATATCGACCTTGTTCCCCAGCTTACCGCCCTGCTTTACGATTTCATTGACCAGCCTCTCAAGCTGCTGCTCATAGCTGGTGTTCTCAGCCCTCGCAAGCTGAGAACGGAAGTCGGCTGCTCCGCCCGAGGAGATCTTCCTGTCATCCTTCAAGGGCAGGTTCGGTACGCTGGAGGGGTTGTTTAAAGCATCCCTGACCTTCAAGGGCTACCTCCCTGTAAATCAGTACTACTGCCGTCAGGCCTTTTCAAAACGCTCCACGTCAATAACAAAGACGGTCGCCCCGCCTACGACAACCTCGACGGGATAGGGTATGAACATGCCTCCCATTCCGTTGGGCGTCATTGAAGAGTTTATTACCTGCTTCCTGCTCTTTGACTTCCGCTTGATGATGTCCATTACTGCGTCCAGGCTGCTTTCCTCGACACCGACAAGGAGAGTCGTATTGCCTGATTTGAGAAAGCCTCCTGTGGAGCATAGCTTTGTTACGCTGAACCCCCCTTTGTTCAGTTCGTCCATCACCTTGGAACCGTCTTCATCGTGAACAATCGCAAAAACCAGCTTCATACGGCAACCTCCCAAAATAAATATAATAAATACATATGCATTTATTTTAGCATATTGTCCAGAATTACCCTCACTTTTTCCCAGATACTTCCGGCAGTCTCGCTTGCGTCGATTCTTTTAATCCTTTGAGGATATTTATCCGCAAGCCTCGTATAAGCGTGATGCACCTTTTTGTGGAACTCGAGCCGTTCGTTTTCAATCCTGTCGGATTGAGTCGAGGCGAATCTTCTCTTCAGGGCCGTTTCAGGGTCCAGATCCAGAAAAAAGGTTATATCGGGCATTATCTCGCCTGTCGCAAAACCGCTGATGCTCTCCAGCGTCTCCAGGTCAAGCCCTCTTCCGTAGCCCTGGTATACATAGGAGGAATCCACATATCGATCGCAGACAACCATCATACCCTTTTCCAGCGACGGCCGTATGACCTCGTGCACCAGCTGCGCTCTTGCCGCGCTGTAGAGAAGAAACTCCGTGGTATTTCCCATCTCGGTGTGGCCCGGGTCGAGCACTATTGACCTCAGCTTCTCGCTGATCCTCGTACCTCCCGGATCCCTGGTCAGCAGCACATCATAGCCCTCAGTTTTGAGATAATCGTTTATGAATGCCATCTGCGTCGTCTTTCCCGATCCGTCCGTGCCTTCCACCGTAATGAACAAGCCCCGCTTCATTTATTCACCAACCTCATATATATAGCTTCAACTTCAAAAGGGATATTCCCCGACACCCGTTCCGCCATCGGCGGGAGAGGTGTGTCCGAATCCGCTTCAGCGTCAAAAGGGGGCATTCCCCGACACCCGGTCCGTCGGTGGGAGAGGTGTGTCCGAATCCGCTTCAGCGTCAAAAGGGGACATTCCTCGACGCACAGTCCGTCGGCGGGAGAGGTGTGTCCCCTCTCATTATACCACAATCAAGCGAGAACATTTACCTCTATATTTTCATTGATTCCGTTGACCACGCCGCCGGAATCTATCACTGCCCTCAAATACTCCGCCGTTTCAGCGGAGATTGCCTCTCCCGGACAAAGGACGGGTATTCCGGGCGGGTATGGCGCTACGATTCCCTTGCTGATCCTGCCGGCCGCCTTCTCCAGGCCAACCCATACGGACTTTGCCTGCATCGCCTCTTTAAGCGCCAGCGCCTGCGCAGGCAGCTCCATGTGGATCGGAAAGACCTCCTTTGCATGTCCTGCGGCCCGGCAGAGATCCGGAAGCCTGTTCAGGGATGAAAAGAGGCGCTCAAGGTTTCCGCCTTCGTCCGCAGGCGTCGCAATGCATACGATATTGTACATGTCCGACATTTCAACCTGGACGCCGCAATGGCTTCTGAGCAGCGTCTCGGCATCATATCCGCTTATTCCCAGATCCTTTACGCATATAACAATGCGGGTTTCATCAAGCTCAAAGCCCTCTATATGCTTTTTACCCAGTATTTCTATGTCATTAACCTGAATTTGCCCCTTCAGGCGGCATATTTCCGCGAGGAGCCCGTTCAGCCGTTCCTCCCCGTATTTTTGCATAAGATCACGCGCTATGTCCAGCGAAGACATTATGAGATAGGAAGGGCTTGATGTCTGCAGCATGGCTAGATAGGACTGCAGCCTGTCGGCGTCTATGGCCTCAGAGCCCACATGAAGATAGGATCCCTGTGTAAGCGCCGGCAATGTCTTGTGGGCGCTTTGCACGCAGATGTCCGCTCCCGCCTCCATGGCGCTTGCAGGCAGCCGGCTGCTGAAGCAGAGGTGCGCGCCGTGGGCTTCATCCACAGCCAGAAGCTTCCCCTGCGAATGCACGATACCGGCAATTTCCGCCAGATCGCTGCATATGCCGTAGTAATTTGGCCTTGTGATAAGTACGCCCGCTGCTCCCGGCTCCGCTCGCAGAGCGGCTTCCACGCCGTCGGGCGACACTCCCGCCGTTATGCCGAAATCCGGATTGTACCGGGGAAGCATATATACCGGCCTCACGCCTGCAAGCATCATGCCCGCGATTACGGACCTGTGGCAGTCGCGGCTGACGATGAGGCTGTCTCCGGGCCTGCATATGGCCGGTATCATGGCGTGTATTCCGCATGTCGAACCGTTTACAAGAAAGTAGGACCTGAGCGCTCCAAAAGCCTGTGCAGCCAGTTCCTGCGCATGCCTTATCGCACCGGTGGGATGATGAAGATTGTCCGTTCCGGGCAGCTCTGTCAGATCCAGCCTGAGAATGTCCTCAAAAAAATCCGAAGGTATGCCGGCCCCCAGCTTGTGCCCGGGCATATGGAAGGGTACGATCCCAGAATCCGCATATGCCTTTACGGCATTATAAAGGGGAGTATTCCGGCGCTCTATATCAATTCCTCTTTTCGGATTTCATTTTTGTTTTTTTCGTAAATAATCCTCAGGCCTTCCAGAGTGAGATGACCGTTGATTTCGTCTATGGACTCCGCTTCGCTGGCTATCAGCCTTGCGAGGCCGCCTGTGGCTATGACCCTTATTTTTTCTTCCTTCATTTCCTTCTTTATTTTATTTACGATATGGTTCACCTGGCCGACATAGCCGTGGAAAATGCCTGCCTGCATACTTACGGCGGTATTCCGTCCGATTACGCTTTCAGGCTTGGAGAGCTCTATCCTGGGCAGCTTTGCCGTTCTCTGGAACAGCGCCTCCGCGGATATTTTTATTCCGGGGCAGATAACTCCCCCCAGGAACTCTCCCTTTGAGGATATGGCGTTAAAGGTCGTTGCCGTGCCGAAATCCACCACTATGACCGGTCCTCCGTATATCTCACAGGCCGCGACCGCATTGACTATCCTGTCTGCCCCCAGCTCGCGCGGGTTTTCATATTTGATGTTTATACCGGTTTTTATTCCGGGTCCTATAAGGATGGGCTCGGTTTTGATATATTTTCGTACGGCGTGCTCGAGCGAATACATGATGGGCGGCACGACGGATGCTATGACAACGGCTTCTATCCCTGATACCTCAAGATTTTCATTCCGGAAAAAGTCCATGAAAAACGCCCCGAACTCGTCGGAGGTCCTTTCCTTGACTGTCCCCAGGCGCCAATGCGCCAGAAGCTTCTTTCCGTCATATACGCCAAGTATTATATTAGTATTTCCAACGTTGATTACCAGCAGCAACTTCTCTCCTCCACCCCGCCCTAAAGCTTAAGGCTTCTTATCTCCTTGATTTCAAGTTCTATTTCCTTTTCTATCCTGACGATGTCCTCTTTAATATCGTCAATGGTCTCTTCAACCCTGTTCCTGGTATTGTACCTTGCAGCGGCAGGCTGAGAAGGCGTATGCTGCTGCCTCTGCTGGTTGTCCCTGTCCCTGTAATAGCCCCTGTTCTGACCGCCCTCCCTCGGACGTCCGCCTTCGGGCTTCTCGCCCTGGCCCTTTGCAGCCTGTTCATGGTTTCTATTTTGAAACTGGTTTCCGTTCTGTCCCTGGTTGGGATTCTGGCCGCCGCCCTGATTCTGACGCTGGCCGCCGCCATGGTTCTGATAATGTCCCCCCTGCCCGCGATGCTGATACTGCTGCCGCTCCTGGGGACGTTCCTGCGAACGCTCCTGGGGACGCTCCTGAGAGCGCTCGGCAGACCGCTCCTGAGCCTGTCCGGGCTGCTGACCGGGCTGCTGACCGGGCTGCTGTCCGCCCTGAGACTGCTCCTGGCCCTGAGCATTGTTTCTGCGGTGGTTCTCATTCTTGCTGACCATGAAAATACCTCCATATTAATGAATAACTTTTTATAAAAGCCGGTTTACGGTCCAATTATTTTATAAGCAATTTATCTTTTATTCTATTTTAAATGTACTAACAAGTCAACCCCAGCAGCTTCGCCGCATTCCTGCCGAGGATTGCGTCTTCGGCCGCGGAGGGAAGCCCCAGCGCCCTGATCCTTTCAAGCTCCTCCTTCTGCCCGCCCCACGGCGAATCCGTTGCAAAGAGCAGCCTTTCATGTCCGTGCCCCCGTAAAATCCTTAAAAATTGGCCGCGCTCCATCGATTGAAGGCTGAAGGAGGTATCCATATGTATATTTTCGCCTGTCAGATATCTTTCTACACCATCCCAGCATTTATAACCCCCCATGTGCGCCGCAACGAAGCTCCCGGATGGAAATGCCCTTACAATTCTCCGCAGCCTTTCCGGCGTGCAGTGGTACGGGGCCGGGAGTCCTATATCCACGCCTGCGTGAAAAATGATTATAAGACCAAGCTCAATGGCCTTCTCATAAATGGGAAACAGCCTCTCCTCATCCACAAAAAACTCCTGGTAATCGGGATGGAATTTTATCCCCTTTAAACCGGCCTCCCGTATGGCTAAAAGCTCCTCCCGCCAATCAGGGCTGTCGGGATGTATGCTTCCAAAGGCCGTGATCGAATCATCCTGTATGGAAGCCGCCCATTGGGTTATTTTTGAAGCCTGCTGAGGTCTGGTTGCAATGCTTAACACCACAGAGCGGTCAATTCCCGCGTCCCGCATGGAATTCCTAATTGCCCCGACCGTGCCGTCCGTAAAAGGACATATGCCCGACCTTGCCGAAAGCGACGCCGTGGCCC
>JAEZJL010000479.1 GCA_023415815.1 Bacillota bacterium
GGTTTGTATTCCTGAGTCCCGGCTATTTCACAAGGGCGTTCAGGGAATATAAGGGGACCAGTCCCATGAGCTTTCTTATGGGGCTGCGTATGGGAAAGGCCTGCGAGCTGCTCGTCCGTTCGGAGGAAAGAATAGGCGACATAGCCCTCCAGGCCGGCTTTTGCAGCCAGCAGAGGTTCAACGCGGCCTTCAAGGCGAGCATGGGCATGTCGCCCATGCAGTTCAGGCTCCAGGGTAAAAAACGTTAAGAGCTCCCGGTCAAAAAAGAGGAAGAATAAATCACAGCGGAAATCTATAATAGTATAGTGATCTATTTTTATATCCGGTATGAAAGGGGAGTACGCTTATGAAGCAGGCAAGAAGGCTGGACAATGCGCCGCCGTATTTATTCGTCGAGATTGAGAGGAAGATTAAAGAGGCCCAGGAAAAGGGAATTGATGTTATAAACCTTGGGATAGGCGATCCGGACATGCCTACCCCGGAATTTATCGTGGAAAAGATGGTCGAAGCGGTGAGAAATCCCGTATACCACCAATACCCGGAATATGACGGCTGCATCGAATACAGACAGGCCGTAGCGTCCTATTACAAGAGGCGGTTTGGAGTCTCGCTCGACCCGGAGACCGAGGTGCTGGCGCTTCTGGGCTCAAAGGAGGGCATCGCGCATATTTTCAGCGCCCTTGTGAACGACGGCGATTTTACGCTTGTGCCGGACCCGCAGTACCCGGTATACAAGCTGGCCACCTCCATCACAGGGGGCATTGCCTATCCCATGCCGCTGCTGCCTGAAAACCGCTACCTCCCCGACTTCTCCGTCATTCCCGAGGAAGTGCTGAAAAGGGCAAAAATACTGTTTGTGAACTATCCGAACAATCCTACGGGTGTTGTGGCCGGTCTGGATTTCTACAACGAGGTCGCCGCTCTCGGCAGGAAATACGATATACTGATCTGCAACGACAACGCCTACTCGGAATTCACCTACGACGGCATCACCGCCCCCAGCCTGCTGCAGGCCGAGGGTGCGATGGAGACCTGCGTGGAGTTTCACACATTATCCAAATCCTACAACATGACGGGCTGGAGGATAGGATATGCGGTCGGCAGCAGGGACGCCATAGCAAAGCTCAAGAAGATGAAGCACAATATAGATTCCGGAGCCTTCACCGCCGTACAGATCGCCGCTATCGAAGCGCTGGAGAAGGGCGACGCGTTTACCGCAGGCATGGTTGAGGTTTACAACCGGAGAAGACTGGCCGCTTTCGCCCTTCTGGACGAGATGGGCTGGGACTATGTCAGGACAATGGGCGCCTTCTACGTATGGGCGAAGATACCCGCAGGATACACCTCGCTCGAGTTTTCAGACCACCTGCTTGAAAAATGCGGCGTGGTCGTCGCACCCGGCAGCGGCTACGGCGACTACGGAGAGGGCTACATAAGGCTTTCGCTGACGGTTCCGGACGCCAGGCTTGCCGAGGCGTTCGCGAGGATAAAATCGGTGTAAGGACAGGGGACACTTCTCCTGCGAAGAAATGCCCCGCTTTTGATTTGAGGACAGGGGACACTTCTCCTGCAAAGAAATGTCCCGCTTTTGATTTGAGGACAGGGGACACTTCTTCTGTAAAAAAATGCCCCGCTTTTGAACTTAGGACAGCGGATGCCTCTTCTGTGAAGAGCTATGAAGAAACGGTAGTTTCCTCATGAACGGCCTGCGCCGTTGACATATTCCGGTGCGGGGTATATAATCGAAAAAAATGTAAATGCAATGAAGGGAAGAGTAAAAGGCGGATAACCCTACAGAGAGCTCCGGCAGCTGAAATGGAGCGGGTGAAGAATCTTTGAAAATGGTCCCGGAGCCGCACACCGAACGGGGATAAATCCGCCAGGCTGTGACGGGCGCACCCGTTATAGTGCCGGAGAATGGCATGCAGGCTTCCACTTGCATAAGTTCTTAATGAGACCGTTGCCGTGAGGCGGCGGCAAACAGGGGTGGTACCGCGAAGCATACGCTTTCGTCCCCAAGTATTTTGCTTGGGGGTGAAGGCGTTTTTTTATTGCTGAAATTCGACGCATGTTACATGGACAAGGCAAAGGCATCAAGCTGCCAGAATGGCAAAGTTCTTTATTTTTTCGGTTTTAGATAAGGAGGAAGCGCAAATGAAAATTTTTATAGGCGGAGCCTGGCCATATGCCAACGGCTCGCTGCACCTCGGCCATATCGCGTGTCTGCTGCCCGGCGATATTCTCGCCAGGTATTTCAGACAGAAGGGGGAAGAGGTGCTTTTCGTATCAGGCAGCGACTGTCACGGGACTCCTATTGCAATACGCGCCGCAAAGGAGGGGGTAAGCCCGTCCGAGATATCGGGCCGCTATCACTCCGAATTTGACTGGTGCCTGAAAAAGCTGGGGTTTTCCTATGATTTATTCACCCGTACCGACAGCCCGTTCCACCATGAGTTTGTCAGAAATTTCTTCAGAAGACTTTATGACAGGGGCCTGATTTACGAAAAGGAACTGGAGCAGTATTATTGCGGGAATTGCGCCTGTTTCCTGCCGGACAGGTACGTCGAGGGCGTATGCCCGCATTGCGGAAAAACCGCCAGAGGCGACCAGTGCGATTTTTGTTCGGCGCTGCTGGAGCCGAGTGAATTGGGGAATATCAAATGCAAGCTTTGCGGAGGTGGCCCGCACCTGAAGCCGGCGAAGCATCTTTTTCTCTCGCTCTCTTCCTTCCAGGGGCTGCTTCACGATTTGGTCTCAAATGCCAAAGGCTGGAGGGAGAATGCCGTAAACCTGACCCGGAGGTATCTGGATGAAGGTTTGAAGGACAGAGCGGTCACCAGGGATCTGCCCTGGGGCGTCGAAACGCCGGTGGAGGGTTATGAAGACAAGAAGATCTACGTCTGGGTAGATGCAGTGCTGGGATATGTCTCTGCAAGCAGCCAGTGGTCCGCCGGTACGGGGAAGGATTGGGAATCCTTCTGGGGCGACGGGACGACAGCCTACTATATCCACGGAAAGGACAACATACCCTTCCACACCCTCATACTCCCGGCTCTGCTGGCTGGAGCGGGCGGCCTGAGACTGCCCGACAGGATCATATCGAGCGAGCACCTCACCATCGAAGGCAAAAAGCTCTCCACCAGCAGAAACTGGGCGGTATGGGTTCCGGATGTGCTGCAGCGGTATGACCCGGATTCCTTCAGGTATTATCTCACCGTTAACGGACCGGAAAAGAGAGATTCCGACTTCTCCTGGAGAGAATTTGTGAACAGGCATAACGGAGAGCTTCTCGGAGCCTTTGGAAATTTTGTGAACAGGACCCTGGTTTTCATAGAGAAGTCCTTTAACGCCAGGGTACCCGAAGGACGAATTGAGGAAAGTATCCGTAAGGGGCTTGAGGAGCTTTACCTGTCGGTGGGCCGCAAAATTGAAGCCGGAGAATTTAAAAGCGCCCTTGAGGAGATATTTTTCCATATACGCGCGGCCAACAAGTACTTTGACGAAAAGCAGCCCTGGGCGGAGGTAAAGGAAAACCCTTGCGGCTGTGCAAGCACACTGTATAACTGCATCCAGATAATCGCAAATCTGTCGCAGCTGCTCGCACCTTTCCTTCCTGCCGCCTGTGAAAGACTGCGGACGACATTGGACTTCAAATGCCCGGTCTGGGAATTCCGCAGCCTTGAGCCCGGACATGCGCTGGAGAAATCCGAAATTCTGTTCCGCAGGCTCGACAAAAAGGTCATAGAAGAGGAGACAGAGAAGCTGGGCACGATTGAATGAATATTATGCAGCTCATGTATAAAAATTAATGCTTTCGATTTTTTTGTTCGGGGTCTGGACATATAAGTCTTGAAAGTAGTAGAATTATATAAAGAATGGCCGGGAGGAACCCGGCTATTTGCTTATTTTGGATAATTATACGGCCAATAATAAAACATAAAAAAGACGGGGGACTCAATGTCCCCCGGGACCCTTATCATGAAAGGCGGTATGAAAGCATGAGGAGCGACACAGTGAAAAAAGGGATTGAAAGGGCGCCGCACAGGGCTCTGTTCAAGGCCATGGGATATACCGACGAGGAAATAGCCAGGCCGCTCATAGGCATAGCAAACTCCAAAAGTGAAATAATACCCGGACATATCAACCTCGACAAAATAGCCGAGGCTGTAAAGGCGGGTATAAGAATGGCAGGCGGCACTCCCGTGGAATTCGGTGTGATCGGCGTATGCGACGGTATTGCCATGGGCCACACGGGGATGAAGTACTCGCTTGCCACAAGGGAGCTGATAGCCGATTCCTGCGAAGCCATGGGCATGGCCCACAGCTTTGACGGCATGGTTTTTATACCCAACTGCGACAAAATAGTTCCGGGGATGCTCATGGCTGCGGCAAGAATGGACATTCCCTCGGTTTTTATAAGCGGCGGCCCTATGCTCTCCGTGTCGAGAAACGGGAAGCAGCTTGATTTCAACAGTATGATGGAAGCCGTTGGGTCATACAAGGTTGGTAAAATAACGGAGGAAGAGATCTGCGACCTTGAGGACCACGCATGCCCGGGCTGCGGCTCATGCTCCGGCATGTTCACCGCCAATTCCATGAACTGCCTCACCGAGGTGCTCGGCATGGGGCTTCCCGGCAATGGCACCATACCTGCGGTCTATGCGGAAAGGATAAGGCTAGCGAAGCAAGCGGGCATGAAGGTTATGGAGATGATAGAGAGGGATATAAAGCCCTCCGACATACTGACTGCCAAGGCGTTTGAGAACGCGCTCACGGTCGACATGGCCCTGGGCTGTTCAACAAACTCCGTGCTGCACCTTCCGGCAATTGCACACGAAGTAGGGATTGAAATAAATCTGGACACAATAAACGAAATAAGCGGCAGGGTGCCCAACATCTGCAAGCTGTCCCCGGCCGGACACCACCATGTGCAGGACTTATACATGGCCGGAGGCGTACAGGCTGTGATGAAGGAGCTGTCGTCTAAAAAGCTGCTGCACCTCGGCCTGATAACCGTCACAGGCAGGACAGTCGGAGAGAATATAGAAAAAGCCGAAGTGAAGGACAGAGATGTAATACGCAGCATCAACGACCCTTACAGCGTGACCGGAGGGATTGCCGTGCTGAAGGGCAACATCGCCAGGGACGGAGCTGTGGTGAAGCGCTCGGCCGTTGCAAAGGAGATGCTCGTCCACAAAGGGCCCGCAAGGGTTTTTGACTCCGAGGACGATGCAATCGCCAGCATTTATTCAGGTAAAATAAAAAAGGGCGATGTCATAATAATACGCTACGAAGGCCCGAAGGGCGGACCCGGAATGCGGGAGATGCTCGGGCCGACCTCGGCCATCGCCGGCATGGGACTTGACAGGGACGTGGCGCTCATAACCGACGGAAGATTTTCCGGGGCGTCGAGGGGCGCTTCCATAGGGCATGTATCGCCCGAGGCAATGGAAGGCGGGACCATAGCCGCCGTGAGGGAGGGCGACATCATCAGCATCGACATACCGTCCGGCCGCCTGGACGTCGAGCTGCCCGACGGCGAGCTCGAGCGGAGGATGGAGGAATGGAAGGCGCCGAAGCCCAGGATTACCACCGGCTATCTCGGAAGATATGCGAGATTGGTCTCCTCGGCAGGCACGGGTGCGGTGCTCAAATAATATTCTGATATTATATCGTCTGGAGGAGGCTTACATGAAATTAAACGGCGCGACCATTTTGATAGAATGCCTGAAGGAACAGGGAGTGGATACCGTCTTCGGATTTCCGGGAGGGGCGGTGCTGAACATATACGACGCCTTATACCTGGCAAAGGATAAGATAACGCATATACTGACCTCCCACGAGCAGGGCGCCTCGCATGCGGCCGACGGCTATGCCAGGGCGACCGGCAGGGTAGGCGTATGCATTGCGACTTCGGGCCCCGGAGCGACAAACCTTGTAACGGGCATAGCGACCGCATACATGGATTCGGTGCCCATGGTCGCCATAACGGGCCAGGTGTCGACTGCCCTTCTGGGCAAGGATTCCTTCCAGGAGGTGGACATAACCGGAATAACCATGCCGGTCACCAAGCACAACTATATTGTAAAGGATGTAACAAAGCTGGCCGGTATCGTACGAGAGGCCTTTAAAATAGCGAAGGAGGGCCGGCCCGGCCCTGTGCTGATCGATATATGCAAGGATGTCACCGCCGCGATAACCGATTATGAGCCGAAGAAGCCGGAGCCGCCCGCGGAGCCGCCTCTCGGCGTAACCGAGGACGCTTTGCGCGAGGCGGCGGAAATCATAAACAGGGCCGCGAGGCCGGTCATACTCTCTGGCGGAGGGGTCTCCATAGCAGGCGCCGGAGAGGAATTGCTCGCCCTTGCCGAAAAGGCCGGGATACCCGTGACCACGACGCTGATGGGACTCGGCTCCTTCCCAGGGACGCATGAGCTCTTCATGGGGCTTGTAGGAATGCACGGCGCCAAGACCTCAAACCTGGCCGTATCGGAGGCCGACCTTTTCATTGCCGTGGGCGCGAGGTTCAGCGACAGGGTGATAAGCAATGTGAAAAAGTTCGCTCCGGGCGCTGAAATAATGCATATAGACATTGACCCTGCCGAGATTGGCAAAAATATTTCCGTACACCATCCGCTGGCAGGAAATATAAAGAAAATACTGAAGCTGCTGGCCCAGTCTGTCGAAAAGCGCGGCAAAACCGAATGGAACGCTAAAATAGATGCCTGGAAGAGTCAGTACCCGTTGAAATACGTAAGGGAAGGCTCGCTTAAGCCGCATTATATCGTTGAGAGGATTTATGAGCTCACGGCCGGAGATGCCCTGATAACCACAGAGGTAGGCCAGAACCAGCTCTGGGCAGCCCAATTCTACAAGTATACGAAACCGAGGCAGTTCATTTCTTCAGGCGGCCTCGGAACGATGGGCTACGGTCTTGGAGCCTGCATAGGAGCCCAGCTAGGAAGGCCGGAAAAAAAGGTCATAAACATAGCGGGCGACGGCAGCTTCAGGATGAACTGCACCGAGCTCGCAACCGCTGTGGAATACAAACTTCCCGTAATAATAGCGATACTTAACAACCACGTGCTCGGCATGGTGAGGCAGTGGCAGGATCTTTTCTATGACGGCAGGTTTTCGGCAACCACCATAGACAGGGGCACGAATTTTGTGGCTCTGGCCGAAGCCTTCGGCGCTGTAGGGATAAACGTCACGAAGCCCGAAGAGGTGGACGGCGCTCTAAAAAAAGCGCTATCATCGGTCGACAGGCCGGTGCTGATCAATTTCGAGATAGACAAGGACGACAAGGTATTTCCTATTGTACCGCCCGGAGCGCCCATAGACGAGCTCATAGAGGAATAGGCCGGAAACGGGCTGAAGAATAATAATCCTTGACTTTTACCTTGTTTTATGTTAGATTATTTATTGCTCCGTTACGGAGGTCTTTTTTTTATGCCTTACATTAATAGCAGGGGCTGGAGGTAGCTAGGGATGAGAGTTAAAATTGTTATGGCCTGCATGGATTGCAAGCAAAGGAATTACAATACCATGAAGAACAAGAAAAACGACCCGGACAGGCTCGAAATGAAAAAATACTGCAAGTTTTGCCACAAGCACACGACACATAAGGAAACCAAATAAATACGCGGAGGTGCGGACATATGGCTGAAAACGCAGGCACATCCAGACTGGCCAATCTCAGAAGGAACACGGCCAGGTTTTTCAAGGATATCAGGTCTGAGCTTAAAAAAGTTATATGGCCTACGAGGAAACAGCTCATAAACAATACCGTAACAGTATTGTTTGTTTGTCTGTTGATAGGAGTAGTCATATGGGTAGCAGACGAGGCTCTCACAAAAATAGTGGAATGGACTCTTACGAAGTAATGAAGGAGGACATAAAGCCCGATGCTGGTTAATGATATGCCTGAAGTCGCGAAGTGGTATGTTGTACATACTTATTCCGGCTATGAAAACAAGGTCAAGGCCAATCTTGAGAAGATTGTTGAAAACAGGAGCATGCAGGAATTCATCATGGATATCGTGGTTCCCATGGAGGAACAGATAGAAATCAAGGACGGCAAGAAGAAGGCCACCTTGAGAAAGGTGTTTCCCGGCTATGTCCTGGTTAAAATGCTCATGACGGACGAGTCCTGGTATGTTGTAAGGAATACAAGGGGAGTCACCGGCTTTGTCGGTCCGGGATCCAAGCCTGTTCCTCTTACGGACGAAGAGGTAAGGACCATGGGCGTTGAAGAGTTTGCTCCTACGGTCGACTATGAGGTCGGCGATAACGTAAGGGTCATTTCGGGGCCGCTTGAGAACTTTATAGGGATCGTGGAAGAAATCAACATGGAAAAGAAGAAGGTCAGGGTAGCGGTATCCATGTTCGGCAGGGAAACCCCGGTCGAGCTCGAACTGACACAGATACAAAAGCTGTAACAACGGATCAGGGTAGCAAGCAGGCCGGAAGGCCTATTTACTATAAAAATACGGAAATCGGCAGGGACGGGCAGCTCAAGGCAGCAGGTTTGAGCGGCGCGGCTTATAGCGGTTTTCCGACAAGGAAAGATTGGGAGGTGGAAAAGCCATGGCAAAAAAAATTACAGGCTATGTAAAACTTCAGATTCCCGCAGGGAAAGCAACTCCGGCTCCACCGGTTGGACCAGCTTTAGGACAGCATGGTGTTAACATTATGGGATTTTGCAAGGAGTTCAATGAAAGGACCGCAAAGGACGCCGGTCTCATTATACCGGTGGTCATCACCATCTATGCGGACAGATCCTTTACATTTATCACAAAAACTCCGCCTGCTTCCGTGCTTTTGAAGAAGGCGTGCAAGATTGAAAGCGGTTCCGGAAAACCGAACAAGGACAAGGTTGCGAGGATTTCCAAAGCGGAAGTCAGGAAGATAGCCGAGCTCAAGATGCCCGACCTGAACGCCGCAAGCGTTGATTCGGCGGCAAGCATGATAGCAGGCACGGCAAGGAGCATGGGCATTGTAGTCGAGGACTGATTTACCGGTGGGAGGGAAACGAAGTTTTCCGTAGAAATTACCACGAAGGAGAGAGAAAGTTATGAATAGAGGCAAGAAGTATATTGAAAGCGCCAAGCTCATCGACAGGACCGTATTGTACGATCCGGGCCAGGCTATGGACCTCACCAGGAAAACCGCCAAGGCAAAGTTTGATGAGACCGTTGAAGCGCATATAAAATTGGGCGTTGACTCAAGGCACGCCGACCAGCAGGTCAGGGGAGCGGTCGTACTGCCCCACGGCACCGGCAAAAAGGTAAGGGTGCTGGTA
>JAEZJL010000019.1 GCA_023415815.1 Bacillota bacterium
CTTCAATACTGATGCACATGTTGTCCAGGAGCTTTTTAAGACAAGCCCGGAGCGTTTCGTCAGGCTCAAGGAAGCAAAAGCCGTATTCATATTCCCTTACCTCGGTACCGGCTTTATGCGTTATGAAGCCCTTCAGCCTGAATTCGGTACCGGATATGCGGAAATGCAGTTCAAGATACATGGAGCTGTTTACGGGCATATTCAGTATGGAGGTAAATTTCAGGCCGCCGGGGCATATGTCCATAACCCTGACATGGGCAGAACCTGTCCTGACCATGTCCTGCCCGACTTTTACGATTGTTATTTCCGCATTTATAGGATTATCAGGCCTGATGCGGAGATATTTTCTTGAGTATCTTCTTTCGGCCATGCCCCTCACCTGCTGAAGGCGCGCATGTAGAAGCGCCTGTACAGCAGTAACATATTACCATATATTTACATTTGCATCAATATATTTTTTTACTATGGAGTCATATTCCCTGCGCACCGATAATATCGCAGGATGGGCCGCAGAAGCAAATCTGCGTCCGGCGACCTCCGATATCGGCAGTACCTTTATCGAAGTGCCCGACAGGAACAAGCCCTCGACCTTTTCCAGGCTGTCTGCGTCCACCAGGGCTTCAACCACCTCATACCCGGCCGCCTCACAGGCTTCCAGCACATATTTCCGGGTTACGCCCTTGAGTACCTCCGAACCGGGAGCTGTAAAAAACCTGCCTTCCTTAAAGAAAAAAACATTTGACTTGCTTCCCTCGGTTATCCCATTGTCCCTTTTGACAAGCAGCACCTCGAAAAAGCCGCCGCTGCGCATGCTCTCCGCGACTGCTTCTTTGTAGGATTTATTCAACACCTTGGCGTTCGGATTCTGCCTTTCCAGCTTGAGCAGTCCAACTCTCACGCCTTTCGTTATTTCATCGTCCCCGGGGTAATGGCTTTTACTGATGTAGATCAGGTATTTTTGCTCCTCCTGATTTTCGTAAACGGTGAGCTTCACATTGCAGCGGCTGCTCCCGTTTGCCTCCAGAAGAGCCTTTATCCCCGCCTTCAGCAATGCGCGGGATAGCTTCAGCTTTCCGCCGATTGCCTGAAAGGAATTCCCCATCCTCTCCATGTGGTCTTCAAAAAACAACGGTACCCCGTCGATGATCCTGATCACCTCGTAGACCACCCTGTTCTCGAGAATATCCACATACTCCGGCGTCTCAGCGGATCTGAGCTCCCCGTTTGATATATAAAACGCGCCCACATTGTCATCCATCTGTCTCTGCATCTCCCTTATTCATATACTCTCCATTATACACCACAGCTTTTCCGCAATGGAAGCCAGGACCACAAAAATCACGGCTCTATCTTTATCTCCATCCTGCCTCCCCTGTCTATTCGGATTTCCGCCGCGGTGGTACACGCCTTCAGATCCCCGGCTGCATATCCCAGAAGCGGGATCATATCCTCAGAAATTTTTATACACAGAAGGCTTAACGGCGCTTTCATGGAAAGGCTTCTTGCAGCCTTGAATTTACGCGTTTCGGCCAATATAGCCTTTAATGCCTCGCCGAACTCAAGCAACCCAGGGTCGGCCGCGCTTCCGACATCCCATTTGAGACTGTGCAGCGAGGCTGCACCTGATTTTGCCCTGTAATAGGATTGGTATACGGCCTCGGTCATATGCGGCACATAAATGGCATACAGCTTAAGGATACCGAGCAGGCAGTGATGTACGGCGTATCTGGCGGATTCCCTGCTTTCCCGGCCGTGGATGTCCGGCCTGTAAAGGCGTTCCTTGACCAGCTCGAGATAATTGTCGCAGTAGTCCTTCCAGAAAAAATCGTCTATTTCATGCTTGGCGTCTCCGGTCTCATAGGCGTTCAAATGCTCCGCCGCGCGCCGCATGGTATCCTTCAGCCTCTCCAGAATCCATGCGTCCTGCGGCAGGAGGCTTGCCGGCTTTTCACCGTCGAAATCCTCAAGGTGCGCCAGAGAGAATCTGGCGGCATTCCAGAGCTTTACCAGTAACCGCCTGGATATTTTCAATTCCTCCTCGGAGAACATCGTATCGCTGCCCAGCTTGGCATTTGCAGCCCAATACCTGACGGCGTCCGCCGAATGGACTGCGATGAGCTCCGCAGGGGACAGCCTGGAATTATCCTTCGATTTGCTTATTTTTTCGCCCTTCTTCGCCATAACAAAGCCGCAGATCATTATATCCTTCCACGGTATCTTCCCGGTATGGTAAAGGCTTTTAACAATAGTGTAGAAAGCCCAGGTCCTTATTATCTCATGCGCCTGGGTGCGCATGCTCATAGGCAGCAGCTCCGTGCAGGCATCCCCCGCCTCGCCCCACCGCGCGTTGATAAACGGCGTCATCGAGGAGGTCGCCCAGGTGTCCAGCACGGACGTTTCCGGCACGAAGCTGCCGCAGCCGCAGGAGCAGCTCCTTCCGGGCTGTTTTTCCATCGGATTCAGCGGCAGCTCCGACGCTTCGGCAAACATGACGCTCCCGCATTCGCCGCAGTACCAGACGGGTATCGGAACCCCGAAGTACCTCTGGCGCGAGACGCACCAGTCCCATTTGAGATTCCGCACCCAAAGCCTGTACCTTTCCTTCATATGGGCCGGATACCAGTTTATTTCGTCCGCCGCCTCCAGATATCTTTCCTTCCCGCTGAGAATATCGATGTACCACTGTCTCGACGGTATGATTTCAACCGGCTTCCCGCATCTTTCATGGACCGCGGCCGTGTGAGTAAGCTTTTCGCTCTTCAGCAGCAGGCCTTTTGGCTCCAGGAGCTTCCTTATCTCGCTTCTGGCCCTTTCGACAACCATACCGCCGATGAACGGGACGACCCCGTCGATTGTGCCGTCGGGGCAGATGACCTTTCTATAGGGAAGCTTGCGGGCGTTATACCATTCAAGGTCGGCGGCGTCTCCGAAGGTTGCGCACATAACCGCACCGGTCCCCTTTTCCATGCTCGCACCCTCGTCCGCAATGACCGGGATTGTGAATCCATACAGCGGGACCACGGCCTCCTTTCCTATGAATGCCCTGTATCGCGCATCCGCCGGATTCACAAAGAGGGCGACGCAGCCGTAAAGCAGCTCAGGGCGGGTCGTTGCAACCGGAAGAATCTCCCCTTCAACCATGAACGTGATATAATTGAAATCCGTCTCCTTCTCCGCCGAATCAAGCTCCGCCTGTGCGATGGAGGTTCCGCAGCTTGTGCACCACAGGACGGGCACCTCCCTTAGGTACGCCCTGCCCTTCGAAGCCAGCTCAAGAAAGGAGCTCTGCGATATCCTCATAGCCAGCGGGCTTATGGTCCTGTATTGGAGCCTCCAGTCAACGCTGAAGCCGAGCGACTGCCAGAGCCTTTTGAATTCTTCCTCATATTTGTCCGTTGTCCTCATGCATTTTTCAATAAATTCGCTCCGCGGAAGGTTTCCGGCAAGGATGCCTTCCTCTCTCTCGACCAGTCTTTCCGTCGGAAGACCATTGTCGTCGAAGCCGAAGGGGTAGAAGACGCGCTTCCCCTGCATACGGTGGAATCTGGCAATCAATTCCGCCTGCGTATATGAAAAAATGTGCCCAATATGCAGGCTGCCGCTTACCGTCGGCGGAGGCGTGTCAATGGAGAAGATTTCTCCGGGAGCCTCCCTTTCAAACCGGTAAGTCCCTTCCTTTTCCCAGAGCGCCTGAGCCCCGGGCTCCCATTCCTTAAAATCATAATCCTTTTCCAGCATGCCGTTTACCTCCAGATAAAAAAATAAAGCCCTCCGTCCATCAACAGGACGAAGAGCTTGACTCCGCGGTACCACCCGAATTGGTTTATGTAAACCCTCTCAACAACGTACTTCATACGCCTTCCCTTTTAACGGCGGGAACCCGGCGGAGACTAATAAGGAGAGGCGACACACCTTCAATGTCCGTTACAAGGTATGTCCCCTTTTGACGCTAAAGCTATCGCGACACACCTTCAATGTCCATTGCAAGGTATGTCCCCTTTTGACGCTAAAGCTGTCGCGGCATACCTTCAAAGTACGTTGCGTTCTGCCATCCTGTTCGGTCCGCGGCTCTGAGGCTACCTTCCGCACGTCCTTCACGGGGAATTTCCACCGACATCCCCTCTCTATGCTTCCGGAGTATGCGTACTCCTCCTCTTCAAAGCCTTTTGCAATATTTTATATTATTCTATTCCCACATATACACATTGTCAAGTGG
>JAEZJL010000038.1 GCA_023415815.1 Bacillota bacterium
TCTCACCGTATAGCCGCAGCTTCTGCAGAGCACGAAGGAGGCGTAGCCCCGCCGGTTCAGGAAAAGTATGGTCTGCTGCCCGGCTCCGATGTTTTTTGAAATCTCGGCCGAGAGCTTCGCGCTGAAAGGCGTCCTGTTCCCTTCCTCAAGCTCCTTGCGCATATCGGCTATATGTACCCCGGGCATCACCATCCCGTTGGCGCGCTCGGTAAGCCTCACCAGCCCCGTCAGGCCTTTCTCGGCCCGGTAAAAGGTTTCTACCGAAGGCGTTGCGGAACCCAGAATCAGGACTGCGCCGCAGTCCATACACCTTTTTCTGGCGATATCGGCGGCGCTGTATTTGGGGGTTGTTTCTGATTTATATGAATTCTCGTGTTCCTCGTCGATAATGACGATTCCCAGGCTTTCAAAGGGGGCGAATACGGCCGACCTGGCGCCCACAACAACCCGGACGGCTCCTTCGCGTATAAGCCTCCACTGGTCGTACCTCTCCCCAAGCGAGAGCCTGCTGTGAAGGACGGCAACCTCGCTGCCGAACCTGCCCTTGAATCTCTCCACCATCTGCGGGGTGAGCGATATCTCGGGCACAAGCACTATCGCCTGCCTGCCGGAGTCGAGGACATGCTTTATGAGGCGCAGGTAAAGCTCCGTCTTGCCGCTTCCCGTGACCCCGTGAATCAGCGTCTCGGAAAAGGCCCCGCTGTCCAGCTTTCCCGCCATTGCAGCCATTGCGGCTTCCTGCTCCGGGGTGGGGGGGAGCGGGAAGGTTCTTTCAATGTTCCGGTGCTTCAGCGGATCCCTTTTGACCTCGATATCCCTGTAATTTATGTAGCCGTACTTTCTGAGAGTGTCAAGCACTCCGGCCGATACGCCGGCAAAGCGCACGATGTCCGCCACTGAAATATGCTCGTTCTCTATCAACATTTCCAGTATCCTGATCTGCTGGATTTTCTTTATGCGGTTGTTCTCGATATCATCCAGCACCTCTTCCACAGGCATGGACAGATACGCCGCCCTGACGGTCTTCTCCTTCACCGCGGAGGTATACTCCTCGCATACGCACACAATGCCGTCGTTTTCAAGCGCCGCGATGCATCTGGAAAAACCCTTCACTCCCGTCGTATGCCTGAGCTCGTCATACTCGAGCCCGCCGCATTCATAGAGGCTGTCCATTATCTTCTGCCTGCTTTTATCAAGCCCGTCAATCTTTTTAAGCGGCTTTACCACCCTCAGGCTTTTAACGCCTATACCGGCCGGCAGCATGCATTTGATAGCGTCGGAATAGGTACAGATATACCTTTCCCGCATCCAGGCCGCAAGCTCCAGCATTTTGCTTGAAAGCACCGGCTTTTCATCCAGCGCTCTTCTGATCTCCTTCAGATTCGAATAGTCCGAGCTTGCGGCAAGGCCGAAAACATAGCCCTCCTTGAGGCTGTTGCCACCGCCGAAGGGCACGACGACCCTGACGCCCGGCGCCACCTTTCCCTGAAGGCCCTCCGGCACAAGATAGTGGTACTGCCTGTCAAATTCCCGCGTTGAGCCGTTGATGACGACTACGGCAATGTTGTCCATAAATCCGCCCCTGCTGATATTATTTAATTTACAGTATATCATAACGATCGAAAATTTGTTTGCAGGAATAATGCAGGCGGAGTTCGATTGTATAAGATCAAAACAAAGCCGGTGTCAGGTGGCTTTGTTTTTAGTGTTATTACACACAACGGTTGATTATTTTTCACAATGTGGGGTATAATTGTTGCAGGGTGATAAAATGAGTCTTCTTATTCGTACAGTTCAGAAGGAAAAAGAACGGATAGACTATATGCTCCGCAAATATCTTCAGCAGCTGAAAGAACTTCCCAAAGGCTCAATAACGGCCAAGAGTGTCGGAGCAAACACTTATTATTACTTAAAATACCGTAATGGCAAAAAGGTATTTACCGATTATCTCGGCAAAGACGGCGAGCGGGTCCAGCGTGTCCGTGCCCAGCTTGAAAGGCGCAACCATATTGAAGCGATGGCAGCGCATTTGCGCCTCGAACAGTCACTGGTAGACAAAGTTTTGGAGGAATGACGATGATTTTATATCATGGCAGTAACGCGGCAATCGAACAGCCGCGTCTCATCCAACAAACACGCTTTTTGGATTTCGGGCCAGGTTTTTATACCACTGAAAACAAAGTACAGGCAATTTCATTTGCAGAGAAAGTATTTCGCCGCAGAAATGAAGGCGCTCCCACAGTCAGCATTTATGAAATTGATGAGAATATCGCATTTACCGGCTGTGAGCTGCTTCGGTACAGCGAACCCGATGAGGCATGGTTGGATTTTGTTTTTGCACACCGCACCGGTAACTATCAGGGGAAAACATATGAGTTGATATATGGGCCTGTTGCAAATGATGACATTTTTCAGACGTTTACGCTCTATTCCTTTGGAGCATATACTAAAGAAGAAACATTGAAAGCGCTCAAAATTAAAAAGTTGTTTAACCAGATGGTTTTTACAACCGATCGTGCACTATCTTATTTGAAATATATCGGTACGCTGGATATGACGGAGGGCTAAAAATGGAACAGAATAGATTACCGGGTCTGTTGGTTTTCATAGTTCCGCAAATTGTAGAATTAATTATAAAAGAGTACGCCTGCAACGATGAAAAGTCAACGGAAATGCTTTATAAATCGGAGCTTTACGCAGCCCTTGAAAGAGAAGAAACAAAGCTTTGGCATTTAAGTGCGCATGCCCTGTTTGAGATGTATAAAGAGGAGCTTCAGACAGGTCATATTTCTTATCCTGAGGAGGCGTAATATGAGCAAGCAAGGAGAATTTCTCGTTTACTGTCTTGAAATGTACAAGGCAGCTAAAAATATGACTGGTAGACAGACCGTGGAGCTTTTTAAGCGATATGGTGTTACCGATTATGTAACTTCCTGCTATGAAGCCCTGCATACCACTGGAGCCAAATACATTGTTGAAGATATAGATTTGTTTGTGGAAGCTCGTCAACAGAGTTGAACATAAATAAACGCAACGAGGCAATATCGATGATACTGCCTCGTTTGTTCCTTTTCCGTATCGGTTTGGAGTATGGTTCAACAAGTTTCACTACTAACCGCACCTTTCGGCCGGCCTTGTTTTTCCGCAGAGCGTGTCTTATTTCGCATTCAGCTGCCTTACGGGTCTTGCCTCGATGTAGCCCCTGTACCCCATCGGAGCCAGCTGAAACCTCGGTCCGTCTTCGTCGGCCCATTGAAAGCCGTAAATCTCGGGATTGTAATTTTTCATCACTTCCCACAAGTCGCCGATTGCCTCCTGGAAATCATCGTCCTCATAGGGCTGCCCCTGGAACACCATCATATTGCAGGGCTGCAGGTCAATCAGCTCAAAGCTCTCCGGGACAGTTCCGGCATAATCGGAAGGCACCTCGACGCCCTGTGCATAAACCGATGTGCAGGGCTTGCGCATGTTCTCGGGCAGCCACATTCCTATCGGCTCATAAATGGCCTCTTTAATGCTTGTAAGCACGCCCCACACGTCGCAGCCCACCTCCTCGCAGTATTCGAAATAGTGCGACGCCCTGACCCCGCGCTTAAGTATCAGCTTTCTTGCGGGCCTTTCAACCACCTGGACGAACACCGTTTTTGCCGTTGGATTCTTTGACATAGTGATC
>JAEZJL010000065.1 GCA_023415815.1 Bacillota bacterium
CCCGAACGCTACGGCATCTGGCGTGAGGTTACGCGGGTGTGGCTGAAGGGCGGAATCTTTGCAGGCGACTTTGAGGACGACACCCTGCTGATGTGGCTGGATAACGAGCTGACTAAAGGCCTCTACATATATTCGGCGCCATACAGCCGCAATAAGGCGGTCATAGCACAGGTGGTCCAGGATATTGGGCACGAGGAGCTGGAAGAACACTGGCACCGGTTCCTGGAGTCCCGCGGCATCCTCAAGAAATACTCCATGCTGGAATCCTGGGAATTGCCTCATCACGGGGGCCTTGTTACGACCAACAGGGTGGGCAAGGTCTACTTTATCGGAGCGGCGGGCGGCGGCGTGGAGCCTTTCCTGGGCTTCGGCCAGTTCAACGCAATATTCGGCGGCGTTATGGCAGGCAGGAGCATCGCACATGGAGCGGATATCGATCGTCTGCTGGGCAATATTAAGAAAAAAAGCTGGGAGCTTGTCGCCCTGAGAGCATCTATGAACAATGCCTCAAACCGCGACTTTGACAGGCTGCTGACGTTAATGAAGACGCCCGGGCTGAGAAGCCTGGTGTACAGGACGGGCATCGATGTGCTCAGGCCGCTCTCAAAGGGAATCAGCCTGATTTCCCCCGCAAGCAGGAAATTTACCGCAGCTGTCAAAAGGGGGGACGGATGATGGGAAAATTCAAGCTTCTCTGCTGCAAGTGCGGTTCCGACAATGTTCTTGAAAAAAGCAGCAGGGATAAGCTAGACTGCGAAGGGGGACGCATCGTATACGGCGAAGGCATCCAGAGGAGATGCCAGGACTGCGATAACGAGGAGTTCTATATTTACAGGACATGGACGGAATAGGCCGGAATTTTGCCTCAGCTCCATCGACTGATAAATCTGCTTAATCACTATTGCAAAAGCAGGATATTTTTGCTAATTTGTAAGTATTGCAGGCCGTGAGCGGCCCTTGCACAGGATGACCGGACGGAAGGGGTGAAAGCCTTGGCTATTACCTTAAGGTATTTATGTAAATATTCAAAGGAAAATTACGACATGAGCCTTATTTGCGGGGAGAGCAATATGGACAACCTGGTAAATTGGGTCCATATGCTGGAGGACCCCGGGGCCGGAGGCTTTCTCCACGGCCAGGAGCTGATCTTTTCAACGGGGATAGGGCAGAGCAATACAGACTGGCTCCTCGGCTTTGCGAAGGAGCTGGTGGCGCATCACGCCAGCGGGCTGGTGCTAAATATAGGGCCGCATATCAAAGCTGTGCCCGAGGAATTGATTGCCTATTGCAGGGAGGTGCAGTTCCCCCTGTTTACGATACCATGGAAGACCCGTATTGTGGATATTACGAATGATTTCTGCCGGAAGATTATAAAATCCGAAGAAAATGAAGTGACCGTCGCCGGAGCGTTCCGCAACGCGATATTTTTCCCTGAAAAAACCGCCGATTACCGCCCGGTTCTAGAGCGCAAGGAATTCGACCTGAACGCCGAATTCTGCGTCGTGGCGCTGTCGCTTCAGACCCCCTCCGCCGATAAGCTCCCGGATTTTGAAAAGTCCGTCAGGCTGCATCTGACCGAGCTGCTCTATGGCTACAGCAACAGGTTCAACATCTTCAGGCAGGATAAATATCTGATAGCCGTGCTGCAGGATTTCCCCCAGGATGTTGCAGAAAGCACCGTGGAGCGCCTGAACGAGGTGTGCTGCCGCGGCGGCAAAGCTTTCCGGATATACGCCGGGATAAGCATGAACGACAGCGGCGTGACATCCCTTCAGCGGAACTACAAGAGGGCCGTCGCGCTCCTGCCCATTGCGGAAAAGCAGGACAGGGCCCAGGTATCCTACCGCAATCTGGGACTGTACCAGCTGCTCCTCGAGGTTGAGGACACGAAGCTCCTGAAGGGGTTCTACCGGGACACGCTGGGGCTGCTGGACGACTATGACGAAAAGTATCAGACGGATTACCGAAGCACGCTCAAAAGCTACCTGGACCACAACGCCAGCGTGCAGGAGGTGGCTAAAGCAACCTATGTGCACCGCAATACCATCAACTATAAAATAAAAAAAATAAAGGAAATACTCCGGTGCGAGCTTGATTACAAGGACGGACTCCGGCTGCTGCTGGCCTTTCACATCAAGGACCTGCTATAGGTGGCAGCAGCAAGGTTTTGCAATTTTTAGCATGCAAGACTGCAAAATGTGCATCAGCACAATGCTTTTTGTGCCGTAGACTGTTGCATTGAAATAAAAACGTGGTATCATAGGTATATAATAATCCAGGACGAAAAACCAAGGCGAAGAGGTCTGTTTGCATGAATCCATAGAAACATATGGACTCATGCGAGCAGACCTCTTTTTATTTTTTTAAAAGAGGTGACAGGATATGGAACTTGAATTGAAGACGGCAAATGAAATCTGCGAGGCGTCCAAAAAATACAACCTGCACTCCTGGAGCACCCAGGGCGCGCTGAAGCCCAAGGTGATGATCGGAGGAGAGGGCGTCTATTTCTGGGACGGCGAGGGAAAACGGTATTACGACATGTCCTCCCAGCTGGTAAATCTGAATATAGGCTACGGGAATAAAAAGGTTATAAAGGCAATACAGGAGCAGGCCGAAAGGCTGGCATTCTCAGCACCCTCCTTCGCCATCGACGTCAGGTCCCAGCTTGCGAAAATGGTTGTGGAGCTGGCGCCCGACAATATGGGAAAGGTATTCTTCACCCTAGGCGGCGCGGATGCAAATGAAAACGCAGTCAAGATAGCGAAAATCGTGACCGGACGCAGCAAAATCTTCTCAAGATACCGCTCCTATCACGGCTCCACCTACGGAGCGGCGAACCTGACGGGAGAGCCCAGGAGATATACCTGCGAGCCCGGTATTCCAGGGTTTGTCAAGTTTTTTGACCCGTATGTCTACAGGTCGCCGGTGCCTTTCGAGAGCGAGGAAGCGGCTGCAAGGTACTATATAGGGCAGTTAAGGGAGCAGGTCATATACGAGGGCCGGAGCTCCGTGGCAGCTATCGTGCTGGAGACCATTACCGGCAGCAACGGCGTAATCATCCCGCCGACGGGTTATTTAAAAGGCGTCCGCGATGTCTGCGATGAGTTCGGGATCATGATGATCTGCGACGAGGTAATGGCCGGCTGGGGACGCACCGGCGAGTGGTTTGCGGTGAACAACTTTGGTGTGAAGCCGGACATCATAACCTTTGCGAAGGGCATCACCTGCGGCTATGCGCCCCTCGGAGGGGTCATTGTGAGCAAGAGGATAGCCTCCTATTTCGACGAAAATTTCCTCAGCTGCGGGCTTACATACTCCGCCCATCCCCTGGGCTGCGCGGCGGGTATCGCAACAATCGAATTCTACAGGGAAACCGGACTGATCGCCAGGGCCAGGGAGCGGGGAGTCCTGCTGGGAAGACTGTTGGAGGATATCCGAAAAAAGCATCCCAGCGTCGGAGATGTGCGGTATATAGGCCTGTTCTCGGCCATCGAGCTGGTAAAGGATAAGGAAACCAGGGAGCCCCTTGTGGAATACGGAATTGACCCTGAAAGGATCATGGGCAGGATCATAGGACTGCTTTCGCAAAAGGGCTTCTATACTTATTCCCATGAAAATTCCCTGATCGTAGCCCCGCCTCTTATCATCACCGAGCAGGAATTGGAGGACGCCATGGCTATCATGGACGAGGTGCTTTATGAAGTGGACGGGATGGCTTGCGCAAAAAGCTGAAAATTAACGTACGAAAGACATAAATCACCGGGAGGAAGCATGCCTTACGAGTTTTATATGCCCACCAGGGCAATTGTGGGAAAAGATTGCATCATCAATAACAGCGGCGTTTTCAAAGCATTTGGGAAGAAAGCGCTGATCGTGACCGGCAAAAATTCCGCGAAAAAAAACGGCTCGGAAAAGGACGTCAAAGCTGCGCTCGACTCCGCCGGAATAGGCTGTGCGGTATTTGACAGGGTCGTGAGCAACCCCGCGATCCCCCTGGCATATGAGGGCGCGGCCTTTGCAAGGGAAAACGGCGCGGACTTCATCGTGGCGATTGGCGGGGGCTCGCCGATGGATGCGGGCAAGGCCATCGCATTGCTGGCCGCGCAGGACATACGCGAGGAGGAGCTGTTTTCAGGAAAATACGGGAGCAGGGCGCTGCCCATTTTGGTTGTCCCGACTACGGCGGGCTCCGGCTCGGAGGCCACCCCGTATGCGGTGCTGGTAGACGAAAAGGCCGGGACCAAGCTCAGTATCGCGTCACGCCTGCTGTTTCCGGCGGCCGCCTTCCTCGACCCGAAATATACGGAAATGCTTCCGGTGAGAACAACGGTAAACACGGCGGTCGACGCCCTGTCGCATGCGGTGGAGAGCATGCTTTCAGTGAAAGCCTCGGCGGTCACGAATGCACTGGCCTCCGAAAGCCTCCGGCTGATTATGGATTGCATCCCCGAAATGCTGCAGGCGTTATCATCACCGGAGGCCGCATTTGACGCAAAGAAGAGGGCGCAGCTGCTGCAGGCTTCCTTTATGGCGGGTATGGCCATAGCTCAGACCGGCACTACGGCGGTACACGCCATGGGGTACTCCCTGACATGCTTCAGGGATATCGATCACGGCAGGGCCAACGGCCTCCTGCTGGGGGAATACCTGGGCATGGTCGAAAGGGAGCGGCCGGATCTGGCCGGGAGAATCTTGGGGGCGATGGGCCTCTCCGGCGTAAACCGGTTCAAAAGGCTTATGGACCGGCTTCTGGGCGAAAAGGAGGACATCGGCGCCGAAGAGATCGAGCGGTACAGCAGGCTGGCCTTTCAGACTAAAAACATCGACAACAGCATTGTGAGACCTGAGGAAGAAGACATAAGAGTGATGTACGAATTGTCTTTTTCCAGGCAGCCGGTGATTTTATAGATAATTTTAACGAGAAGGAAAGGTGTGAGGCAGGATGACGGTACTTGACGAAAAGACCGCTTTGCTTGTAAAGGAAATTGCGGAAGAATTATACCCTGACATGGTAGCCTTCGGGCAGGAGCTGGTGAGGACGCCGAGCATCAGCGGGACTGAAAAGGCGCTGGCGGACCTGAATCTGGCACAGATGCGCAAGCTCGGCTACGACGAGGTCTTCCGCGACGCCCACGGCAATGTTGTGGGCCTCGTAAAAGGGACCGAGCCGGGCCCGGTCATTATGTTCAACTCGCATATGGACCACGTCAGTCCGGGCGATATTGCGAACTGGCAGGGCTATGACCCGTACGGCGCGCTGATCGACATCTGCAGGGCGGAGACGCAGGATAAGAAGCCCGAGCAGGCGGAATGCATCCACGGCCGCGGCGCGTCGGACGTCAAATGCGGAGAGGCCGTCCAGATTTATGCGGGCGGACTTCTTGCCAGGCTTCGCGATAAAGGCCTGCCGATCAAGGGGACTTTCATGTTTACCGGCGTTGTGCAGGAGGAGCCTGCGGAGATGGTAGGCATGCTTCATCTTATCGACAAGACACTGCCTGAGAGGGGCCTGACCTACGACGCGATGGTATCCTCGGAGGCCACCTCACTCAAGCTGTACTGCGGCCACAGGGGGCGCATCGAAATGCTGGTGACGGTGTACGGCAGGACCTCCCACGGAAGTGCGCCGTGGCTGGGCATCAATGCAATCTACAAGGCTATTCCACTCATTACCAGGATCAAGGACGAATTATATCCTTCGCTTCCCTCAGACCCGGATCTGGGGCAGGCTTCGCTGTCGCTGAACATCATCGAGTGCTCTCCCGGAGCGCTTTCAATCGTGCCGGACAGGTGCATGCTTTCAATCGACCGGCGCACTCTGCCCGGTGAAACGGCGGCGTCGGCCATGGCTCAAATCCGGGCAATCATCGACGACCTGGCTGCCAAAGACCCTGATTTCAAGGCGGACGTCGTCGTCAAGAGCGCTGTGGAGACTTCCTATACAGGCCTGTCCTACGAGGTTTCCAAGGTCATGAATCCGTGGAAGATCAGCAGGGAGCACGCTTTTGTGAAGGCGGCCGCCGGGGCGCTGGAGGCCGTGGGACAGACGGCCAAATACGGCTACTGGGATTTCGGCACGGACGCCAGCAAAACCTGCGGCATCGACAGAAAGCCTACGATCGGCTATTCCCCCATGCAGGAGCAGTACGCCCATACGCCTTATGACAAATGCCGCACGGATTTCATGAAAACGGCATTGGCCGGCAATGCGGCAATCTACATCAACGCCTCCGCACAGGGGCCGGAGGCCTTTGAAAAGGTCGAATGGTAGGCAGCGGCTTTTGAATATGATTTGGAGGTAAGCGATATGGACTTGATAATAAAAAACGGTACGCTCATTTCCCCCACGGAGACCTATAAAGCCGACATCGCCGTAGCTGACGGCAGGATAGCGGCTGTCGGGCTGGGCTTTCCGGAGGACGGGGCGGAAGTTGTGGACGCCGGGGGCAAGCTGGTTCTTCCCGGAGCCATCGACGTGCATACCCATCTGGCAATGCCGTTCGGAGGCACGGTTTCCGCCGACGGCTATCTCAGCGGCACACGGGCCGCAGCCTGCGGAGGCGTGACGACGGTATTCGATTACGCCATCCAGCGAAAAGGCAGCGGCATCATTGAAACCGTCGAAGCCAGAAGGAAGCTGGCGGAACCGGAGGCCTGCGTGGACATAGCCTTTCACTGCGCCATCACGGACCTGGCCGGAGGCGCGCTGCTGGAGGAATTCGAGGCGGCGGTGGCTTACGGCGTGCCCAGCTTCAAATGCTTCATGGTATACAAAAAGGAAGGAATGATGGTGGACGACGGCACGCTGGCAAAAATCCTTGAGAAATCAAAGGAAACCGGCGTACTAACCAATATCCACGCGGAAAATCCCGATTTGATCGATCTACGCATCGCAGAATTCCTTGCCCAGGGCAAGACCTCGGCATGGTACCATTACCTGAGCCGCCCCGAATTCGTCGAGGCGGAAGCGGACCAGAGGGCCATCCACTGGGCGAAATCGCTGAACGCGCCGCTGTATATCGTGCACCTCGCCAACAAGGACGGGGTGGATGCCGTCACGGAGGCAAAGGATCAGGGCTATGAAATCTATGCGGAGACCTGTCCGCAGTATCTGCATTTCACCTCCGAGGTCTACCTGCGGGAGGACGGGCGCAATTTTGTATGCTCTCCTCCGGTAAAGGGCTCGGAGAGCAGGGACGCGCTGTGGGCCGCGCTCAGACGCGGCGACATCGACACCGTGGCGACCGACCACTGTCCCTTCCAGAGCTATGAAAAGGACTGGGGGAAGGATAACTTCACCAAGATCCCCAACGGCTGCGCGGGGATCGAGAACCTGTACCCGTATATGCTGGGAGCCGCAAACGCGGGAAAGATCAGCTTCAACAAGGCAGTCGAAGTATGCGCCGCGAATCCGGCCAGGATCTTCGGGTGTACCGAAAAGGGCTCTCTGCGTCCGGGCGCGGATGCGGATATTGTCATCTATGACCCGAACAAGGATTTCACCGTCTCTGTCAAAAACATGCATTCGGATTACGACCACACCATCTGGGAGGGCCTGAGCCTTCACGGATATCCGGTAATGACCTTTTCAAGGGGAAGACTTGTTTACGATAACGGAGAATTTGTAGGAGAACCGGGCTGGGGAAGGTTTGTAAAGCGGGCCGGAAGGAAGTAAGAGCCCGGGAGGACGGCGCCATAGACCCGGGGCAGGATATTCAGGCAAGCTGAGGAGGTGTATATGCAGGTGATTGAACTCAATGAATTTTCGGCAAAAAATGAATCGGACGGCTGTCTGCTTTGCAATGACGCGCCCTGCACGAAACGCTGTCCCCGGGGCCTTGACCCTGCCGGGGCGATCCGCTCGCTTCGCTTTGAAAACACGGCCGGCGCGGCGGAGTACGCAAGGGACGGAGGAGTATGCGGAAGCTGTGCGGAAAAGACTTGTGTAAAAGCGTGCATAAAGGGCAGGATTGACCGCCCCGTGAGGATTCCGCAGCTCATGGAATATGCGGCGGACCTGAAGAGGGCGGCAGGCAGGCCGAAGAAGGCGCGTCTGGGCATTACCTTCTGCAAGGTGCCCTGCGAAAATCCGTTTTTCCTGTCCTCGTCGGTCGTGGCCAGCAATTATGAAATGGTTGCCCGGGCATTTGAGGCGGGCTGGGCCGGCGCGGCCTTCAAGACCATCGGGAACTTCGTCCCCGAGGAGGTGTCGCCGAGGTTTTCGGTGATACGCAAGGAAGGCAATTCGTTTATAGGCTTCAAGAACATCGAGCAGATTTCGGACCACACCCTGGAGGAAAACCTGGATTACATGGGGAGGCTCAAAAAGGATTTCCCCGGCAAGGTAATCATAGCGTCGATTTTAGGGCGGGACGAGGAAGAATGGACGTACCTGGCGCGCCGTACGACGGAAGCGGGCGTGGACATCATCGAATGCAATTTTTCGTGCCCCCATATGAACGGGGAGGGGTTGGGCTCGGATGTCGGACAGAATCCTGAAATGGTCGCGCTTTATACGGCAGCGACGATCAAGGGGACGCATCTGCCCGTCCTTGCCAAAATGACGCCGAATCTCGGAAACATGGAGCTTCCGGCGCTGGCGGCAATGAAAGCCGGCGCTTCCGGCATTGCCGCGATCAATACCATTAAGAGCATTATGAATATCAATACCGACGATTTCGTTTCGGAGCCCCGGGTAGACGGGAAGTCCTGCGTGGGAGGGTATTCCGGGAAAACCGTGAAGCCGATCGCGCTGCGCTTCATCCATGACATGAAGAAGCATCCCGGCCTGAAGGACGCGCCCGTCAGCGGTATGGGCGGCATAGAGACCTGGCGCGACGCCGCGGAATTCCTGGCGCTGGGGTGTGAAAACCTCCAGGTCACCACCTCCGTCATGCAGTACGGCTATCGCATTATCGACGATTTGATCGGGGGCCTTTCCTCGTATCTGGATGAAAAGGGATTTTCATCGGTCGGGGAATTGGTGGGGCTGGCACTGCCCCATCTGGCGCCTGCGGACAGACTGAACAGGCGTTCCATCTCCTATCCGGCGATCAACAGAAGCAAATGTATCGGCTGCGGCCGATGCTACCTTTCGTGCCGGGACGGCGGACATCAGGCCCTGGAAATGGACGGGGCGACGGGCAGGCCGAGATTGCTGCCGGTGAAGTGCGCGGGCTGCCAGCTCTGCGCGGTAGTATGTCCGGCAGGGGCGATTTCCGCAGGCAAGAGAGTAGAGATAAAGGAGGCATGTGTATGAATGCGCCTGAAATACAGATCAGGGATGTGAGTATGAAGTTTCCCGTCAATAACGGGGAGGACATCCTTGCCCTGAAAAATGTGAGCCTGGATATCCGCGAGGGGGAATTCATCTCGCTCCTGGGGCCTTCGGGCTGCGGGAAGACCACGCTGCTCCGGATTATTGCCGATTTGCTCCAGCCTACCTCGGGCAGCGTTTCGATCAGGGGCCAATCCCCCAGGGACATAAGGCTGCAGCAGAAATACGGCATTGTGTTCCAGAACCCCGTGCTCTACGACTGGAGGACGGTCAGAAGGAATATATGCATGCCCATGGAAATCATGGGGGTCCCCAAAAAGGAGAGGACGGCAAGGATCAACCGGATGCTTGAGCTGGTCGGCCTGCAGGACTTCGGATACAAATACCCCTTCGAGCTCAGCGGCGGCATGCAGCAGAGGGTCGGAATAGCCAGGGCTCTGGCGCTGAACCCCGAGTTCCTGCTGATGGACGAGCCGTTTTCCGCGCTGGATGAATTCACCCGCGAAAAGCTCAACGAGGATTTATTGAATATATGGAGCAAGACAAATAAAACCGTCATTTTTGTGACGCACAATATCCCGGAGTCCGTCTTCCTGTCGGACCGCGTGGTGGTGCTGTCGCCCCATCCGGGAAGGCTTTCGGCCGTTGTAGACGTCGATCTGCCCCGCCCGCGCAGGAATACGCTCAGGGAGACGCCGGAGTTCTATGATTATGTAGCCAGGATAAGAAGAAGCTTTGAGGGGGTGTGAGCGTGTCTGAGGATAAAAAGGGGAGAAGGATCGTTGCAGTCGTATGGATTATAGCCATCATTGCTGTCTGGGAGCTGCTCTCACTTCTCCTGAGATATGCGGTTCAGGATAAGATGGCGGCCATGAAGCTTCCCTATCCCCACGCGATAATCATTACCTTTCTTGCCAATTGGAAAATGCTGCTGGAAGCCGGGGCCGTCACCTTCTCAAGGGCGATCATAGGCTTCGTCCTCGGCGCGGGCGTGGGCTTCATCCTGGCCATCGTCATGAGCCTTTCAAGGACCATTGAAAGGATATCGTTCCCTTACCTGATCGTTTCCCAGATGATACCGGTCCTGGGCCTCGCGCCTATCATTTTCAATATCGTCAGGGACATGAACGCTTCAAGAATCGTTATAGCGGCGTATATCACCTTTTTCCCGGTGGCCGTCAATATGCTCAGCGGCCTGAAAAGCGTGGAGCAGGATAAAAAGGACCTGCTCTATTCGATAGCCGCAAGCAGGTACAACGTCTACTACAAGCTGATGTTTCCGTTTTCGATGACATATCTGTTCACCGGCCTGAAAATTGCCGCTCCCATGGCCGTTACGGCTTCGATCCTGGTGGACATGCTGGGCTCGAAGAGCGGCATAGGCGTAAAGATACTCTATTCCCTGTACTCAAGCTCAACGGACATATTCTGGGCGTCCGTGGTCACCAGCGCGTTCATGGGAATCATCAGCTATTATATCGTGGTTTTCGCCCAGAGGCTGCTGCTGCCGTGGCAGAACGTCCCGTCGGGAAAGGAAGGTGCTAAGGCGTGAAGAACAGGGTTATAAATGTTTTATGGCCGTCGGCCTTCGGTATTGCGTTTATTCTGGTCTGGCAGGCCGGACTCCTGCATCGGCTCCTGCACTTAAAGCCCTTCCAGCTGCCGGTGCCGTGGGAGATTGCGGCCACTCTGTCGGAGAATCTGCCCAAGGCCCTGAACGACTGCTGCGTCACAATTTCGGGGGCGTTGATCGGCATGGCCATAGGCTCGTTCATCGGTTTCATGATTGCGGTCGTCGCCACATTTTTCCCGAAGTGGGGGTACGGGGGCATGATTGTGATAACGGCCTTCAACGCCGTGCCGATCGTCGCGCTTTCCCCCATAATGAACTTGTGGTTTTCCACGGGTATGGGCCAGAAAATAGGCGTCGTCACTGTCGTCTGCATGGCGGCGATGGCTATCAACGCCTACAGCGGCTTGAACAATTTGAAGCCGTTTTCCCTGGACCTGATGCATTCGGTAGCGGCCGGCAAGTGGACGATATTCAAAAAGCTGCGCCTGCCGAACTGTCTGCCCCATATGTTTACCGCGTTTAAGATAAACATAGCGTCCTCCATCATCGCCGCCATTATAAGCGAATACTTTGCCACCTCCACCTCGGGGCTGGGCTTCGGCATAAAGGACAACCTCCGCAAGGCCGAGATGGCCATGGGCTGGTCGTATATCGTCGTAGCATCGCTGGCGGGCATAATACTTTACTGCATTATTTTATTGGTTGAGCGCGACGCCATAAAATGGCACGCTTCACAGAGATAAAAAATAAAAAAGAGGAGTGATTTTATGATTAAAAGAAGAAGTATCAGCGGGCTGCTGGCGTTGCTGATGCTGTTTTTGGTGGCAGCCTCAGGCTGCGGCGCCCAGACCGCGGCAGGCCCGGACACATCGTCGGCCGCGCCGACGGAGAGCGTAGCCGCGCCGGAGGAATCCACGGCGGAAGAAACGCCCGCGGAAGCGCCTGCGTCCGGCGAGCCGGACAAGCTGACGCTGCAGCTCAAATGGCTGCCTCAGTCGCAGTTTATGGGCTATTATGTGGCCCAGGCAAAGGGTTATTACAAGGATGAGGGCATCGATATCGAGATTCTCCCCGGCGGAAGCGATATCATTCCGGAGCAGCAGGTATACAACGGCGTGGCCGATATCGGCGTGACCTGGGTTTCCAGCCTGCTGAAATACCAGTCCCAGGGCTGGGGTCTGGTGCACGTGGGGCAGATATTCCAGAAGAGCGCCATGCTGCTGGTATCCAAAGCGTCCACGGGGATCAAAAGCCCGGCCGATTTGAAGGGCAAGAAGGTCGGCTCCTGGTTCGGCGGCAACGAATATGAGATCTATGCGCTCCTGGAGGCCAACAAGCTGGATAAGGACAAGGACCTGAAGCTGGTGCAGCAGGATTATACGATGAATCAGGTTCTGAACGGTGAAATCGATGCGGCTTCGGCCATGACCTACAATGAATACGGTCTTCTCCTGGAAAGCGGCCTGAAGGACAGCGACCTGAACGTGATCAACATGAACGACGCGGGCGTGGCAATGCTGGAGGACTGCCTGTTCGTCAATTCCGAGTGGATTGCCAAAAATGAGGACCTGTACGTCCGCTTCCTCAAGGCTTCCATCAAGGGCTGGGCCGACGCCTGCGCCGACCCCGAGGCGGCCGGTAAAACCGTTTTTGACGTAGACCAGAGCGTTTCGCTCGATCACCAGATTTATATGGCCAAGGAAATTTCAAAGCTCGTGGTTCCCGAAGGCTTTGATTTTAACAAAATAGGCTATACGGATATGGCCGCTGTCAAGCAGACGGCAGACCTTGCGCTTAAATACGGCCTGCTCAAAACCCCGGCCGACCTCTCTGAGACCACGATAACCAGCAAATACTGGGAAACAGCGACCGCAAAATAGCGTTGATTGATATGCAAAAATCCCGCACGGGCTGTAGAACAGCACCGGCGGGATTCTTTTGCGATTTGGCGGCGACGCCATCGTGTTGAAGACGGAGGACGATGCCCCGGGGCTTTTAGCCGGGCGATCCGGCGGCGCGCCAGTATCTGCGGAAGCCATGGGAGCAGTGCGCGGCCTTTATTATATAAATATGTCCCTTACCTTGCCGAAGCGTAAATGTCGATGATCTGAGGCTTGTCTAGGACGACGAATCCACCGATTTTGCGTTTCCCGAAGTAGGTGCATTTTTCGGCGAGCTCGGCAACCACCTGGTCGGATATTTTGCTGCCGGTGAGCTCAGTGATGGTGACGGGCATGCCGATGGAGGCGAAATAATCCTCGGTTGCCGCGATGGCTTCCAGGGCGGTCTCCCCGGGGTTCTCATAGTTCAATGCCAGTCCCCACACATTCGCTCCGTAGCGGGCAAATCGCATAACGTCGGCTTTGTAAACATAGCGAGCCCATGAGCTCCAGACCGCTGCAAGTCCTGCGCCGTGGGCCACGTCAAAGTATCCGCTCAGCTCGTGCTCCAGCTGGTGCGTAGCCCAGTCGCCGGACCTCCCCAGACCTGTCAGGTCGTTGTGGGAAAGGCTGCCCGCCCACATGATCTCAGAGCGCGCGGTATAGTCGGATGGATTCTTTAAGGCGATCCTGCCGAACCGGATTACCGTCTGGAGTACGGACTCGGCAATGCGGTCCGTCATCTCGTTGAGGCCTCCCGGCGAGAAATAGCGCTCAAGCGTATGCATCATGATGTCGACGACTCCGCAGGCTGTCTGGTATGCGGGCAGGGTATAAGTCAGCTCGGGATTCATCATTGTAAATCTGGGACGGCACAGGCTGTTTCCGTATCCTTTTTTGAGCCAGCCGTCCTCATTGGTGATAACCGTGTGCTTGCTGGTTTCGCTTCCGGCGGCCGCAAGCGTAAGTATGTTTGCCGTAGGGAGGGCGTCTTTAGGCGCCGCAAGCCCTTCGAATAAGTCCCATATGTCTCCGTCATGCTTTACGCCGAGGGCAATGGCCTTGGCGGAGTCGATCGCGCTGCCGCCGCCTACGGCGAGGATGAAGTCGACTCCTTCCCTGCGGCAAAGCTCAATTCCCTCTCGCACCAGCGACAGGCGCGGGTTCGGTACGGCGCCGCCAAGCGTTATGAAGCTTATACCGGCCGCCTCCAGAGAAGCCTCCACCCTGTCCAGCAGTCCGCTTTTTCTTGTGCTTGACCCGCCGAAGTGTATCAGGACCCTTGTGCCTCCCCATGACCTTATTTCAGCGCCGGCATTGTTTTCCACGCCCTTGCCGAAGATGACCTTTGTGGGAGAATAGAATTCAAAACTGTTCACTGTTATGCCTCCTGTAATCACGTTAAAATCGGATAAAATACTGCACATATTACGGCAGCGTATTCCCTGCGGCCCTGTATATTTCATACCATTCCTGCCTGGTAAACGATACCTCTCTCTGTTTTTATTACCATAAAACACATTTTTGCTGCCAATATTATACCATGGCAAATGTTCCGTTTAAAGTAGCTGGGGCGTATGCCGCAAATATGGCGCTGCCCGGCAGGTATTCCTGTCTGGCGGCGGTTTTGTCTGTTTCGGAGAGGCCGCGGCCAGGCCGCAGCGGCTTATTTCCTCCGGATCCATCCCTGACCTGAATGCTGTAAATCTTTTTGCGGAATGCATAATAAAATCTTTTTGCAGATAAAAAGACAAAATTCGCATTTTTATATTGACATATAATAGAAGATAATGTATGATTAGGGAAATTATAAAAAATATGTCGAGGTGTGCTATGAAAATGCCAGAAAACGTCCGGAAAATTGACGAACTCGGTCGAATTGTGTTCCCAAAGGAAATACGCAAGGATTTGAACATCACATGCAATGACAGGGTGGAGATTTTTATTGAAAAGGACAGAATACTCCTGAAAAAAATCGAACCCGCATGCAGCCTATGCGGGAACGAAAGGGACCTTGTACATTTTAAAGGGAAAAGCATATGCACCGGCTGCAAATCGGATTTCGCGGAGGAACTCAGTCCGTGCCTGTAGTCACCATATCCATGAACCTTCTTGTGGTCATCGCGTAAAAGATTCCGTAGAAGCTCGCAAAAACCGCGATCGCAGCGAGCATCGGGACAGTCAGGTCGTAGTTCAGCATTTTTTTCAGTGTGTTTATAGCAAAGAGGCTATGAATGATGCCAAGCAGCAGAGGCATTATAAGAGACATGCCTACCTGGGCGGATATAGCG
>JAEZJL010000088.1 GCA_023415815.1 Bacillota bacterium
AAACGATTTATTAAGGGACAGCTGTCCGAACTGCAAATGAAAAAGCAGAACTGTCCCCATATTTTAAGGCCGCCCCGTTAAACGGAACGGCCTTTTTTATTCAAACCATACTATACCCCGGCAAAGCACTTCTCTAAATGCTTTTCTTCCAGATCCGGCTTGAGCGCGAACGCAAGGATGAGAGTCACCAGTATCGAACCCGGGAGCGCAATGAATATCGGGTCGACCATCGACAGCGGAGCAAGCGCCGTGTCATCCACCAGCGAGAGCTTCCCGAATATGAGATTGCAAAGCTGAAGGCTCGAGGACTCCTTCTTGTGTATGAAGAATATCCAGAAGAAGCTTGTCACAAAGCCGCAGGCCATGCCCCACAGCGCGGCGGCCCTGGGAAGCTTTTTGAAATACAGTGCTCCCACATAAGCAGGCAGGAAGGAAGCTGCGCACAGTCCGAAGAAAAGCGAGGTGCCGGTGGCGATTATCGCCATGCTGACGTCCAGAAAGCTTGTAAGCCATGCGATTCCAGTACTGATAAGAACTCCGGCGAGCATGCCCGCCTTTGTCAGTATGATGCTGTTTCCCTTTCCTCTTGCGCCCTTCTCGTAGACGTCCCTGCCGATGGCCGTTCCCATGGTGTGGAACTGCGAGCTGAGCGTCGACATAGCCGCAGCCAGCAGGGTTATGAGGAATACCGGGCCGAACCACTCCGGCACGAAGGCTTTTATGAATTCGGGTATTATCTTGTCGTTCCCCCCGGCTGCAACAAGCGCAACCTTGCCTGTCGCATTAAAGAAATACACGTTTGAAATGGCGCCGACTACAAAAGCAACTCCGGTCATCATCAGAATAAAAATTCCGCCTGATACGACCGCTCTGTTCAGCTCCTTGTTGCTCTTGACCGTCATAAACCTGACAGCCAGCTGAGGCTGCGCCAGTACGCCGATGCCCACCCCCATTACGACTGTGGAAACGAGGTTCCACCATATGGGCGTCCCGAATTTCGGCATTGAAGTCCAGCCCTGGAAGCCCCCTGCGGCCAGCGCCGATGTCTGTTCTATAACCGCGCTGTTTTTGAACAGGTCGGTCAGCTGCGCATGCGCCGAAGAAATTCCTCCCAGCTTGCTGTATGCAAATATGAGAAGGAAGGCCATGCCGATAAACATCAGCAGTCCCTGGAAAGCGTCGGTATACATGACGCCCTTCAATCCGCCCATGAAGACATAGACTGCGACAATGACAACAAAGCAAAGCAGCGATACCTGGTAGGATATGCCGAAAAATGATTGTATGAAATCCGCGCCGCCCTTGATGACAGCGGCTGCGTATATGGGCATGAACAGGAATATGATGACTCCCGCAAAGCCCTGCATGAACCTGGAGCCGTACCTCAAGCCCAGAAGCTCGGGAAAGGTATGCGCGTCGAGGTTATGCCCTATTTTTCTGGTCCTTTTGCCGAAAATGATAAACGCGATGAAAATTCCTACGAATATATTCAGGAAGGTCAGCCATAAAAGCCCCATACCAAGCTGTCCCGCCGCGCCTCCGAAGCCGATGATCGCCGAGGTGCTTATAAATGTGGCGCCGTAGGACAGGGCCATAATAAGGGGATGGATCTGCCTTCCCGCTACAAGATAATCCGCGGAAGTTTTTGTATTTTTATATCCAAGGTAACCCAAAAATGCCGTTATGATAAGGTAGATGAGAACAATTGAAACGATATACATTTGAAACCTCCTTAAAAATCAAGTGAATGTGATATTGCCTTATACACTTTAATCTTAAGGAGCCAGCTATTTCCCGGATATTCGACCGATTCTCCTATCCCAAACCGCAAGACCCTTGATATGATTAAACAGATGTGGCTTTTTCCCGGTTCTTTTCCTCTTGTATCTGCGTCTGTTCATTTTCCGCGCCCTTGTTCCAGTTCAGCGCTCCATAGACTACACACGCTGCGGTGCTCAGCACACATAACAGAAATGCGCCCCATATCCAGGGATCGGGTATTCCCAGCATTTTTTCGGCCCCCTCTCATAAAAAATATATCCGCGGCATGTCTACGCAAATCCGCACCTGCGGCCTTTGAAAACACAGCGCCGAATGCTACCATTGTATCAGCCTTTTGCGGCTATTACAACAAAAAATACACAGGCGGCGCAAATAATTATGTTAACCGGCGCTGTATTTTATTGTAATTGAATTTAAGTGCATTATAATTGTACTTGACTGTATTTAATACTTGATGGTATAATTATTTCAATAGTATACGATCGTATTGTTCCGGAGGGAGCTATGAAGATAATCGATAAACTGAAAAGCAAAAGGCCGCTGATAGCCTTTGAAATTTTCCCGCCGAGGCCGGATGTGGAGCTGGAATCCATTTATGAGCATTTGGGGCAGTTTGAAGCTCTGCAGCCGGACTATATCAGCGTTACCTACGGAGCGGGCGGCAGCCAAAAGGGCAGGACGCTCGAGATCGCTTCAAGGATAAAAAGCAGGCATGGTATAGAAAGCATGGCCCATCTGACCTGTGTAGGCCATTCCGTCGAAGAAATCGACGACATGCTAGGCAAGATGCATGAATACGGCCTGGAAAACGTGCTGGCGCTGAGGGGCGACCCGCCGGCGAACCAGCCGGGCTTTGACTTCAGCAAAAATGTATACGGCTATGCGCGGGAGCTGGTAGACCATATCCGAGGGACCAACAGCTTCTGTATCGCCGCCGCCGCGTACGTGGAGGGGCATGTGGAGTCCAAAAGGCTGAAGGACGACCTGCTGCACCTGAAGGAAAAGGTGGACGCGGGAGTCGATTTTCTGGTGACGCAGCTGTTCTTTGACAACAGGCTCTTTTACGATTTTATTGACAAGGCCCGTGCAATCGGCATCAACTGCCCGATCACGGCAGGCGTCATGCCCATTTTCAAGGCCGACCAGATCAAGGCCATCACCTCGAAAAGCGGCTGCTCCATCCCCGCGAAGCTCGTGCTCATGATGGATAAGTACCAGGACAACCCCGACGACCTGCGCAAAGCAGGCGTCGAATACGCCGCCGCCCAGATGCGCGACCTGGCCGAAAACGGGAGCGACGGGATACATCTTTACACCATGAACAGGCCCAAATCGACAAAGGAGATACTCAAGGCCGCGGGGTTCAGGTAACGAGTCTTACAGTTTCATGAATTTTTACTTTATAATTTACATAAGTATCTACTCTACAGTACAAGTTAATGAAACCTGTCCGCTTACCGCCGGATTGAATGATATTACATTTGCTATACCGGACCATACCTTACCTGACTCAATAAGTTTATTTACAATGAATTTAATCGCACCCGGGTCATTTTGAATTATTGTTATATCTGTACCATTAATGGTAGTAGCGCTTACTTCTTTTGAATATGTAAAGCCGCACAAGTCAATTACACTGCTTATATCGTCCGGATCATATGTAATAGTAAAGATACGGTCGCTTATACTAGACATATTCTGGCATCTTAAAACCAAGCTGAACTTTTCGCCTGATATACAGGTAGTAGTACAGATTGTTGTGCTTGATGCAGATGCAGGT
>JAEZJL010000106.1 GCA_023415815.1 Bacillota bacterium
TTTGAAAGCCGTGCAGCCGCGCCGGACATGCTCTTTTCCTCCTTAATACGGCAGAATCAACGAAAATGTACCTGATACCTGATATTCTATCTTATATTTTTTCTTTTATAAAGCATATTATTCAGCCTGAAGAATGTGGCATTGCCAAACGCCCGTATTTAGCCCGCCCTTATACATAATCGCACATCAAAAGTTGAACAATATCCATTGAACGGATAATGAAGCTCGACGAATGGAGAAGAGATGCGGATTCTGATGCTGTCCTGGGAGTATCCCCCGAGAATAATCGGGGGCATTTCGAGAGTTGTGCATGATCTGGCGCAGGGTCTTGGGGCCCAGGGCAACGAGGTACATATAGTAACCTTCCTTGACCAGGGCGCGCCGGAGGAAGAAAAGGACAAATATGTCCACGTGCACAGGGTCAGGAGCTACGAGCTTAGCACGATGAACTTTGTAGACTGGGTGCATCAGCTCAATTTCGCGATTCTGGAGCGGTGCATAAAGCTGATCGGCAGTACGGACAGGTTTGACGTCATTCACGCCCACGACTGGATCGTAGCCTTTGCGGCAAGGGTTTTGAAGGCCTCCTGCGCTATCCCCCTTATTTCAACCATACATGCGACCGAGTGGGGGAGGAACTGGGGGATACATAATGAGGTACAGCGCTATATAAGCAGCGTGGAGTGGTGGCTGACCTATGAATCGTGGAAGGTAATAGTGAACAGCGGCTATATGTACAATGAGGTCCGCCAGGTATTTCACCTGCCATCGGACAAGATACTTGTGATACCGAACGGGGTGGACCTTGAAAAATTCGCAGGCTATGCAAGGGATAACGGCTTCAGGAGGAATTATGCGGCGGACTCTGAAAAAATCATTTTCTTTGTGGGAAGGCTGGTGAACGAGAAGGGAGCCCATATATTGCTGGAAGCGATGCCGAAGATACTGGCATATTACGGCGGCGTCAAACTTATCGTTACGGGAAAGGGACCGCAGCTGGATTATTTAAAAAATAAGGCCGCTTCCATGGGTATCGGGGACAAGGTTTATTTTACAGGGTATATAAGCGACGAAAACCTGTCAAGACTCTATATGTGCGTCGATGTGGCCGTCTTTCCCAGTCTTTACGAGCCCTTCGGAATCGTCGTACTGGAGAGCATGGTCGCGGGCGTGCCCGTTGTGGTTTCAGATGTAGGCGGCATCGGCGAAATCATCGAACATGGATTTGACGGCATGAAGGCCTATGCCGGCAATCCGGGCTCCCTGGCCGACAGCATACTTGAGATTCTGCACAATCCGGGGAGGGCGGAGGATATGAAGAAAAGGGCGATGGATAAGCTGCGCAGGCTTTACGACTGGAGGTATATTTCGGAGCGTGTGCTGAATGCCTATGAGGATGTGGCAAACGGCGGCAAAAAAAGCGGCCGGAGCGTCTGAAAACGCCTCCCGGCATACTGCCGCAAGAAAATCTTTGTTTTTCATGTACATAGTGCTATAATAGAAAAGGCTGGAAATAAGAAGAAAGAAACAAACGAGTTTTTTGGAGGTTTTAACGTGGCAAAAAATAAGAAAAAATTAAGGGTCATTCCGCTGGGAGGGCTTCAGGAGATCGGTAAGAACATAACGGCTTTCGAATACGGCGATGATATAGTTGTTGTCGACTGCGGGCTTGCTTTTCCCGAGGACGACATGCTTGGGATAGACCTGGTAATACCGGACATATCGTATCTGGTAAAAAATCGGGAGAAGATAAAGGGCATTGTGCTGACGCACGGCCATGAGGACCACATCGGCGGTCTTCCGTATGTCCTGAAGGAGATAAACGTACCCGTATATGGGACAAGACTGACGCTCGGACTGCTGGAGTACAAGCTTGAGGAGCATGGCCTTATGTCCATTGTCAGACTTGAAAAGGTGGAGCCGGGTGAAACCATCGAGCTGGGCTCCTTTAAGATCGAGTTCATAAGATCCACTCACAGCATAGCCGATTCGGTGGCCCTTGCGCTGCATACGCCCATAGGCGTGGTGGTACATACCTCGGATTTCAAAATCGACTATACCCCGATAGAGGGCAAGCCCATGGACCTGGCCAGGCTGGCGGAGCTTGGCAAAAAGGGAGTCCTGCTGCTCATGTGCGACAGCACGAATGTCGAGCGCGAGGGCTATACCATGTCCGAGAGGACGGTTGGCGACAGCTTCGAGGAAATATTCATGGACGCCAAGAGCAGGATCCTGGTGGCGAGCTTTGCTTCCAATGTCCACAGGATTCAGCAGGTCATAAACGCTTCGGTGAAATTCGGCAGGAAGGTGGCCGTTGTCGGCAGGAGCATGGTGAATGTCGTGAACGTGGCTACTAACCTCGGATACCTGAGTGTCCCCGAGGGAATTTTAATCGATGTGGATCAGATCGACCGGTATCCGTCGGAGAAGATCGTCATAATAACGACCGGCAGCCAGGGCGAGCCCATGTCCGCGCTTACCAGGATGGCGGCCTCCGAGCACCGCAAGGTTGAGATCGAGCCGGGCGACCTGGTGATCATATCGGCGTCGCCGATTCCCGGAAATGAAAAATCGATCTTCAAGGTAATAAACGAGCTGTTCAAAAAGGGAGCGGAGGTAATCTACGAGTCCCTGGCCGAAATACATGTGTCGGGACATGCCTGCCAGGAGGAGCTCAAGCTGGTGCACAACCTTGTGAAGCCCAGGTTCTTCATGCCGGTGCACGGCGAGTTCAGGCACCTGAAGCAGCATGCGAATCTGGCAAACAAGCTCGGCATGCCCATGGAAAACATATTTATGATGGAGATAGGGAAGGTGCTTGAGCTTACAAGCAATTCCGCAAAAATAAACGGGACGGTCACTGCCGGCAGGGTTCTGGTCGACGGGCTCGGAGTCGGGGACGTAGGAAGCATCGTGCTGAGGGACAGAAAGCACCTCTCTCAGGACGGCCTGATTGTTGTGGTGATAACGACGGAAAAGGAAACGGGCGCCGTCATCGCCGGTCCCGACATAATTTCCAGGGGCTTTGTCTACGTGAGGGAATCCGAGGACCTCATCGAGAAGGTCAGGGAGATCGTCAAAACCACCATCGCAAAATGCGAGGACAAAAAGAAAAAAGACTGGTCGACCAAGAAAACCATCATCAAGGACGAGCTGAGGGACTTCCTGTTTGAAAAAACAAAGCGGAAGCCCATGATACTGCCGATTATAATGGAGATTTAAAGCAAATTTTTTGTCCTTTCCCGGTGACGGCGCACCTTGATTAGGCTCGAACAGGTATTGCAGCACCACTTGCGTGCTTTATTCTTGCTGCCGTCAAGAAATACGCTCCGGCAGTCCGGGTTTTTACATCGTTTAAGCCGGGTAGTATCAGATTCGGAGATCAGCCGCGCAAAGGAAGCCGTGATCTCGCTGAGTACATGATTCCAATCGCTCTTTTGCGGAGTAAGGCTCAATTGATACTGCCTGTCTTTTGCTTTTATCTCGTAGTGCATTGCTGAACCGGCCAAATACCGGTTCATTTTTATGAGGATTTCCGATGGTAATTCTTCTCCCGCAAGAATGATATCCACTGCGCTTGATAGCAGCGTACGCAAGCCGTCAAGCAGCTCGAACGTATTTTCGTATTCCAAGAGTCCGGCCGGAAAGCCCCACTTGTTCAGAAACCATTCGATCCACGCCTTATCCAGCAGAGCGTCTTTATTATGTGAATGTGCCTCATGCCAGGGGCTATTGCTGTTAATAATATTAATGCACATCATATTCATAGGCAAACCTCCAGCATTAGTATATATCAATTGATTATACCGATTCAACGGGTACATCGCAATGATGTAACCTTCTAATATACATATTGACAGTTACAATTCACTGTGCTATGGTTAAAGAATTGCAGCAATAGCAATAAATAATCAAGCTGACAAAATAAAGGGGGTAATAGAGGGTGAGGAGACAGAAGCAATTGACAGGCATAGGGCTCGTTGCCGTTGCAGTCATCCTGTTTTTTCTGCCGGCATGCTCTTCCGACGCAAACCGCAGTTCTGCTGCGAGTACTTTGAAACAGGATGCTGCTGATACCGCGATAAAACAGGAAACTACGGATACCGCAATAAAGCAGGAAGGTACGGATACTGCAATGCAGGAAACCGAACCGACCTCTTCACCTGCGGCTTCAGTAAGCACGCCGGTTGTTTCAAAAGAGCTGTTTAAATATGACTCAAAACCTCTTAATGTGCAGGAATTGAGCGTAAAAGAGACGGTGACAGGCGTTAAAATACATGAAATATCCTATGATGCCTATGATCCTTCAAAAAATCCGGAAGGAAAAGTGAGCTGCTACCTGCTTGAACCAAAAGGTGAGGGGCCTTTTCCGGCAGTTTTATATTTCCATTGGCTCGGTACTATCAATTCAAATAAAGACGAATTTCTGGATGAAGCGACTGCGCTTGCCGAGAAGGGCATCGCCGGATTATTGATTGACGGCGTTTTCCCATGGAAGGTAACCCCGAGTGAACTGAATAAGGATAAGTCGATGGTTGTTTATCAGGTGATTGAACTTCAAAGAGCCCTTGACTACATTACAAGCCTGCCGAATATCGATGCAAAGCGGACGGCTTATGTGGGACATGACTTCGGAGCGCTGTATGGCGCCGTGTTATCGGGCGTTGACAAGCGGATAAGCAATTATGTATTCGTTGCGGGGATGGGGAACTTCAGCGATTGGTTTTTAGGCTATTGGGTTTTCCCGGACGAAGACGGAAGGCAAAAATATCGCACGGATATGAAAGAACTGGACCCCGTAAACTATATAAGGAATGCGGCTCCGGCAAAGGCGTTTTTCCAATTCGCAAACAGCGATCCGTTTATCCCGAAAAAAACTGCCGATGAATTTTACGAGGCGGCATCACAGCCGAAAGAGGTAAAGTTTTATGATGCCGGACATAGAATGGAAATTGACGAGGTACGGCTTGACAGGCAAAAATGGCTGATGGAAAACCTTAAATAACGAAACGGGCATTTCTTAAGACAAAAACCTCCGAGACACTCGAGCCCGGAGGTTTTTTGCGCTAATTGACATTTCGCCTAGTCATTGCTTCATGCATACGCTTGCAGCTTCTTCCGCGGCCGAGGCGGCGTCCGGGGTATAGATGTCCGCGCCGATGCTGCTGCAGAACTGCTGCGTGACAGGCGCACCGCCTATCATGACCGTAATGCTTTCCCTCAGCCCTTCGGCAGAAAGCTGCTCGACCACCTTTTTCATCTCACCCATCGTTGTGGTCAGTAGCGCGGAGCAGGCAATGATCCGCGCACCGGTTTCCTTTGCCTTGTTTATGAATTTATCGGCGGATACGTCGGTACCCATATCGATGACCTCAAGGCCTTTGCCCTCCATCATCATGCGGACCAGATTCTTGCCTATGTCGTGCAGATCGCCCTTTACCGTGCCGAGAACGACTCTGCCCTTAGCCTGAACCCCGCTTGAGGCGAGCAGGGGCTTCAGGAGCTCCGAGCCCGCGTTCATGGCCCTTGCGGCTATCAAAACGTCCGGTACGTATATTTCGTTGTTCTTAAATTTTGTGCCTATCACGCCCATGCCGTCCAGAAGGCCTTCCTCCAGTATGACCTTGACGTCGGTACCTTCGTCTATGGCCCTTTGCACAAGCTCCTTAACCACTTTTGCCTTGCCTTGCTGCAGGCTTTCCGAAATTTCCTTCAAAATACTCATGTGCTCACTCCTTCGGGCATAATAACTCAATGCCTTATTTCAGGATAATTTTATGATAGGTCTTCTTGCCTTTTTTAAGTATCAGCTCGCCGTCCGTGAAAAGCTCCGTTGAAATGGGCATGTCCGCGGCTTCGGCCGTTTTTTCGCCGATGTATGCGCCGCCCTGCTGCACAAGCCTCCTGCCCTCGGCTTTTGAGGGGGCGAGACCGGCTTTGACGAGCAGCTCTACGATATTCAGGCCAGCCGACAGTTCGGCTGCGGTTATTTCGGTTACGGGCATATCCGCCGTGCTGCCCCCTTTGCCGAAGAGGGCTTCGGCAAGCTGCCTCGCCTTCCCGGCCTCCTCCTCGCCGTGAACCAGGCTGGTGACCTCATAGGCAAGGATTTTTTTGGCTTCGTTTATATGCTCGTCCTTCAACTGCGAAAGCTCCGATATCTTTTCCATCGGCAGGAAGGTCAGCAGCTTAAGACATTTTATTACATCGCTGTCGTCTACATTCCGCCAGTACTGATAAAAATCGTACGGAGAGGTTTTTTCGGCGTCCAGCCAGAGCGCGCCTCTCTCGGTCTTGCCCATTTTCTTGCCTTCGCTTGTGGTGAGCAGGGTAAAGGTCATGCCGTAGGCTTCCTTACCCTCGACCCTTCTTATAAGGTCTATGCCGCCGAGGATGTTCGACCACTGATCGTCGCCCCCGAGCTGCATATTGCAGCCGTATCTCTGGTACAGCACTAGAAAGTCATAGCTCTGCATGAGCATATAGTTGAATTCTATAAAGGTAAGTCCCTTTTCAAGCCTTGATTTGAAGCATTCCGCGGTGAGCATGCGGTTGACTGAAAAATATACGCCGATGTCCCTCAGAAACTCCACATAATTGAGGTTCAGCAGCCAATCCGAATTGTCCACCATCAGGGCCCTGTCGTTCGTGAAATCGATGAATTTCGAAAGCTGGCGCTTGAAGCTGCCGGCATTGTGCCTTATCTCCTCAAGGGTCATCATCTTCCTCATGTCGCTCTTTCCGGTGGGGTCGCCGACCATTGCCGTCCCGGCGCCTAAGATGGCTATGGGCCTGTGACCCGCCCTCTGCATGTGCGCCATGACCATCATCTGAAGGAAATGTCCGACATGCAGGCTGTCCGCCGTCGGGTCGAAGCCTATATAAAAGGTTACGCTCTGTTTTTCCAGCAACTCTTTTATGGCTTCCTCGTGGGTCAGCTGCGCGATGAAGCCTCTTTCCTTCAATGTATCAAATACGCTCGGCATCTGTTTCTACCTCTCAGTTTTTTTGTGTATTTTACCATACAAACCCGCATTTTTCAAGGACGGGGTTTCCTCTTAATAAAATCCGGTGCAAAACAAAGAGGGGCTTTTCGGCCCCTCCTGCGACTTTGTTTAAGCCTTTACAGGCAGTTCGTCCTTCCGGTACGTTCGCGATAGACGATCAGCAGGAAAGTAATCATTATAAAGCTCTGTGCCGCGGGGACAATGCTGGTGATTATTTTGCCGAGGAAGGGGATCAATCCGAGCCAGCCGATGATCGAACCGGCTATGCCGCATCCGATTCCGACGAGGAGGGTTATACCAAGTACCATCAGGAAGCAGGACCTGACAATCTCGACGGATTTTTTAGCGGCTGCGGCCAAATCAAGCCCGTCGACTATCATAGCCGGAAGCCACAGGCTGAGAAGCAGCATTATTATGATTATTGCTACGGTAAGCGCGATTGCTATGATTATAGTTACAATTATAAACGGCTTAAAGGCAGCGGTTATCAGCACCATAACGAGAAGGATTATAAATGAAGCCAGGCCGAGGGCAACCGATACGACGATCACTCCCAAAATATACATGACATATTTTGCAAAATTACCGCTAATGGCGGAGCCGATGTCGTTCAGACCGGCATGGCCCGTATCGAGGCTTTTGTTAACCAGGCCGTATGTGGCAGGTATGGCAATGAAGTTGAAAATAAAGGTCAGTATGCCCCCTCCGGCTGCGACAGGAAGTATTGTCTGCAGGAATGGGAATATATTGCCGGGGCTGCTGAGCTGCCCAATATTGCCATAGGCAAGCCACAGGCTGCGCAGGCTTGCCGCGGCAGTGAAGGTCCTTCCCAATAAGGCTGCCAGTGCAACCAGCACAAAGAGGGGGACAGCCAGAATCCAGTTTTTAATCAGGAATTTGAGCGCGCTTTCCAGATATTTCATACGACACCTCCTTGGATTTCTTATATATTCCTATTCTCCATAAGCCGAAAAATACCTTCACTTTTCGGAAGGCTTTCCAAAAATATGTTTCCACGCTCAATTTATATGCCGAATTACATTTGCTGTAAACTCCAGCCCGGCTTTTCCATATTCGGAGGATTGAAATGCTAGGACATACTGATCAGTCGAAGCAGCTTCGATTTCAAGCATGCGTGACAGCAGCGGACTGCAAGAGTCTTTAAAATCGGCCGCCTTGGTTATGATGGGAAGAAGCGCCCTGCCGCGCGTTTCCGAAAGCAGCAGCCTGCCCCTGCCGTTGAAGCCGAGGACCCGGATATACTGCGGTCCCCCCGACTCATTAAACCTGGAAAACTCGCCGCCCGTCATTCCGGTGAGCAGGCTGAACAGGGCCCGCCGTATCCTGGTGCCGGCATACCTGCGCGTGCCTATGTATTCGAGCAGCTCTTCCAGCGAAAGACTGTTTTCGGCGGCGGCTTTTATCCTGTTTTCCAGGCCTTCGGATACATAGGGGAGGTCCCTGATTTTCTCCGCGGTCATCCGCCTCAGCGATGAGATCAGTACGGGAGCGAAGGCCTCCGGAAAGACAGGGCCTCTGCCCAGCTTGAACTCTCTTTCCAGTATTTCGATGCTTGACAAAGGGAGCGCGCTTTCAAGGCTTTTCAATGAAGCTGCCCCAGGGTTTCGCAGTATATGGCCCCTGATGGAGGTTGCGCTTGAAAAGCCGCCGCTCAGGTCTGCGGAATTGTAGGCGCCGCCTCGGCGTTTCACGGTCACGGGTATAATACTGCTCTTCAGCAGCTTGAGCGCCTTCAGATATTCTATGCCTAATATATTGTTGGAATTCTTCATGATTTCTTCCGTATCTATGTCTGTGGCGGGCAGCTCCTGCAGGCAGGCTTTCATGGCCGCTTCCCTGGCCGCGGGGTAGGAGGCGCCGGTGGAAAGGGTCTTTTTGAGCGCATCCTTGAATATCTGCGGCTCCCGGACAAGGACCCCGGCAATTCTGTCGAGTGCCTCGAGATTACCGGCTTCGCTGCCGAAGCAAAGGAAATCGACAGGGCCCAGGCTGTCGAGAATTTTTACCGCCGCATACGCAAAGTATTCGGCGCTGGACATCGCATACACGACAGGCAGCTCCAGGACCAGATCGATCCCAGCCCTGAGCGCCATCTCGGCTCTGGCCCTTTTTTCCGCTATCGCGGGCTCGCCGCGCTGGACAAAGTTGCCGCTCATGACGCATACGGCGCAGTCCGCTCCGCTGGCCGCCTTTGACTGCTCAAGATGGTAGAGGTGGCCGTTATGGAAGGGGTTGTATTCGGCTACGATGCCCAGAACCTTCATTCCTAAACCTCAAAAATACCTTCCCTGAATTTCATGAGAAAGTTCATACAGAATTCATCCTTGCCAAGCAGCGCTTCCGCGGCGTATACGAACGTCATAAGCTTTCTGTCCAGCGGGTCAAGGATTGCGCCGTCCATTCCCGCCGTCATTGCAGCGATAAGGAAGGCCTGGTTCATCACCTTTCTGGCGGGGATTCCGAAGGAGATGTTGCTGAGACCGCAGGTGATATGTACTTCGGGAAATTCCGCCTTCACCCTGCGGATGGTTTCGATTGCAGTCACCCCGTAGTGCGAGCCGGTGCCTATTGGCCGCACCATGGGATCGATAAAGATGTCGTCCGGCTTGATGCCTTGCTTCGTAAGCTTTTCAATGAGCCTTTCGGCTATGACCACCCTGTCTTCCACTGTTTCGGGCATTCCGGTATCGTCCATGCACAGAGCGACGATTCCCGAATTGTGCTCAAGGATGAGGGGCAGCACGGCCTCGTATCTTTCTTTTTCGTCCGTAATGGAGTTTATAACGGGCTTGCTGTTCTTATTGGCCTTCAAAGCCCTTGAAATTGCGGCCGGGTTCGGGGAGTCTATGGACAGCGGGGCGTCGGTCACAGCCTGCACCGTATTTACGAGCCATTCCAGCTTTTCCGGCTCGTCGTCCACGAACATTCCCGCATTCAGGTCGATATAAGCTGCTCCGGCCTCGTACTGCTTCTTCGCCAGCTCCTGTATAAAAGCGGCGTCCCGGTTTTCAATCGCAGGCCTGACCGCCTTCAGGGTGCTGTTTATTTTTTCGCCTATTATGATCATGTTTTATCTACCGCCTTTTAAGTAATTTCAAGACTTATTATAGCCCAACCGGCAATTATTCACAAGCGTATCAGGGAGTATGCGGCATGCGGGGGGCGGGAAGCGGCGGCGTAATGCAGGGGAACAACCGGTAAAGCGTTTGAAAGGTCTTTCCGATATTGATTTTGCGGCAATAATTTCGTGGGGCGATAATAGCTTAAACAGGGGCGGTTTTATCTTCATTGCAAGGATAACCCGGAGGTTATTTCAGCAATCCGGGTCAAGAAGCGTTTATTGTCCCGTGCTATCCTTTTACCAGGAGGTGAGAACGTGGAAAGCTGGGAAAAAATTAAGGCTGTTCAACGGATGCAGGATTATATCGAGGAGTATATTGCGGAGCCGGTTTCGCTCCGCATGCTGGCCGATGCGGCGCAATATTCGCCGTGGCACTCAATGCGCATATTCAAGGAGCTGACGGGCAAGACCCCTTTTGAATACCTCAGGGCGCTTCGGCTGTCAAAAGCGGCTGTAAAACTGAGGGATCAGGATATAAAGATAGTGGACGTGGCCTTAGACTTCGTATTCGACTCCCATGAGGGCTTCACAAAGGCGTTTTCCAGGCAGTTCGGCCTGACGCCCCGGGATTACTGCAAAAGCACTCCGCCGCTGAAGCTTTTTATACCCGGCCGCATCCGCGATTAT
>JAEZJL010000164.1 GCA_023415815.1 Bacillota bacterium
GAGAATAGAAACAGAAAGAAAGGAATATGATGAAGCCGACATTTATGCGAATAAAATATCACAGATAGACTGCAATATCGAAATAATCAAGAAAGCAAAGCTTTCTTCGGGAGATAGTTTCTCCTACATGCCTCTTTCACATATGAAGCCCTCTATGAGTATTGCTGTGTTTAATGGGCACGAAATAGTCGAGGATATCATTGAATCCGTTGAATTTGACGAATACAGCGGTAAAGTTTATGACATATCTGTTCCTCATTTTAGGCAGTATATATGTGACGGTATAGTAATACATAATTCGATTTATGGATGGCGCGGGGCGAATATACGCAACATACTGGACTTTGAAAAGGAATTTAAGGGCTGCAAGGTCGTCAAGCTCGAGCAGAATTACCGCTCCACCAGGACCATACTGGATGCGGCCAACAATGTCATCAAAAACAACACCGGCCGGAAAATAAAGAGCATGTGGACGGAAAACCTCAAAGGCGACGGCGTGCAGCTTTTTGAGACCGGGAACGAGCATGAGGAGGCCGCTTTCATCGCAGGGGAGATCGAAAGGCTCAGGAAGCTGGAAAACCGCAGCTTCAGGGATTTTGCCATACTTTACAGGATAAATGCCCAGTCGCGCGTGCTTGAGGATAACCTGATGAAGCAGGGGATAGCCTACAGGATCTTCGGCGGCCTGCGCTTTTACGACAGGAAGGAGATCAAGGATATCATCGCATACCTCAGACTGATCCTGAATCCCTCCGACGACATAGCGCTCAAAAGGGTGATTAACGTTCCTAAGAGGGGCATCGGCAATACGACCGTGGACAATGCGGAAAGTATCGCTCTGGGCAAAGGCTCCGGCATATTTGATATTATTTCATCGGCAGGAGAGTTCGGCGAGCTTCAAAGAGCAGCTTCCAAGCTGACCGCTTTTGCGGAGATGATCAACGGCTTCAGGACGCTGGCCGAGGGTATGGACGTATCGGAGCTTATCCAGGAGGTTATCGGCAAATCGGGGATACTGGCGGAGCTGAAGGAAGAGAATACCGTCGAAGCCGAAACCCGTATAGAGAATATCAAGGAGTTGATTTCAGGCGCCATGGAGTTTGAGGCGCAGAGCGAGGAAAAAGGGCTTGAGGCCTACCTTGCAAATGTTTCACTGGTCTCCGACATCGACAGCATGGAGGGCGAAAAGGACTATGTCGCGCTGATGACCCTGCACAGCGCAAAAGGACTCGAATTCCCCGTAGTATTCATGGCGGGCATGGAGGAGGGCGTATTCCCGGGCTTCCGCTCCATGGGGGACGACAACGAGCTGGAGGAGGAGCGCAGGCTCTGCTACGTCGGTATGACGCGGGCCAGGGAAAGGCTCTACATGACCAGCACCTTCAGCAGGACGCTTTTCGGAAACACGACCTACAATAAGGCGTCCAGATTCATCAAGGAGATTCCTGCGGAATTCATTGAAGCGCAGGAGAAGCCCGAGAAAAAGCAGGACAGCTTCACAGGCTGGAGGGACAGGCCTTCCGTCACGTCCGGATTTGGCCCGGCCGCCGCGCCCGCTTCATATTTCACGGCTGCGCCGCAGAAGACGGCCGAAGGCTTCAACCTGAAGGTCGGCGACAGCGTTGTCCACAAAAAATTCGGGGTGGGTAAAATCACGCTTGTAGAGAAGGAAAACGACGATTACAAGCTTGAGATACAGTTCAAAAACGCGGGCATGAAGCGCCTGATGGCAGCCTATGCGAACCTGACGAAGCTATGACGGCGCGCCGGATATGCAAAAAGCGGGGCGTCCCGCGCCCCGCTGCATAATGTAAAAAGCTTGTGCTAATACTATCTTACAGCCATGCCCGTTCGGGTATTTTGCTTGGAGGTATAGAATGGCACGCTTTCAATATGACGATTCCTATGACAACCTTTCTTCCGTAGCCCAGTCCTGCAGATACCTTAACGCAGCGACCAAAGCAAAGGGTGTAAATGCCACGGACGGCATCACCTGCAGCATTTGCAGCAACTGGGACGGCAATTCCTGCACCAGGAGGGCGTTCGACAATGTATTAAATGAGCTGGAGCTGGATTAGGGAATGACGGAATAATAAAACCCGTTTAATGGGAGAGCTATTATTCCTAAAGCAAATCAAGCAGGGCGAGCGGCTCCGGAAGCAGCACCCTTGCGCCGCCTTCTGCAAGCTCGTCCGCCTTCCTGAAGCCCCAAAGGGCTCCGACGGCATACATGCCGGCCGATACGGCCGTCCTCATATCCACGTTTGTGTCGCCCAGATACAGGAACTCGCTGCAGGGAATCCCGAGCTGTCCGGCTATCGCTATCGCTCCCGCCGGGTCGGGCTTTTTAGGCATAGAGGGCTTTTCACCCACAACGGCCTCAAAGCTCCAGCGCGGCAGCAGCTTATTAACGACGCGCCCCGCGAATTCATCCGCTTTATTTGAAAGGATGGCGATCTTAACGCCTTTCTCCGTCAGCGCGTCAAGGAGCTCGGGAATGCCTTTATACGGCTTTGTCTTTTTATCCCACCGGATTTCGTATTCCCTCCGCATCTCCGCCAGATGGCCGTCTATTTCAGGGGCGCTTCGGCGGCCCTCGGGAAGGCATCTTTCCGTAAGGTTCCTCAAGCCGTTGCCGACAAAGTATTTATATGCCTCAACCTCGTGCACGGGGTAGCCGGAAGCCGCAAGCACGGCATTCATAGAGTCCGCCAGGTCATCCAGGGTATCCAGCAGCGTGCCGTCCAGGTCGAAGAGTACAGCCTTGAATTTCATTTTTGATTCCTCCGAAGAATAAAATGTCGAGCCTACCAATGAATTATACACGTTTGGGAGAATGGCTTCAATATCGGGCCATTTATTAAAATCGATTATTGACATACCAATTGCATAAATGGTATATTAAAGACATATCATTTGAATACGATAATTATGCCTGGACAAGGATGGACTTATGAATCGCATAAATCAACCAATGTATCAGAAAATATATGATCAGATTTTTGAAGAAATAAAAGCAGGCAAATATGGAGTTGGAGACAGGATACCTTCTGAAAAGGAGCTTGCGATAAAATACGATGTCAGCAGGATAACCAGCAAAAAAGCTCTGGAAATGCTGGCTAAAAACGGTGTAATCAGCCGTATGCCGGGCAAGGGATCTTTTGTTTTGAGAGATGTCAATGACAGGGAAGAGGCCGCCGACGGGGCGGATACAAAAAGAGAAAAGCATACGCTTATCGGAGTCGTTATGTCGGATTTTTCCGCGAGCTACGGTATAGAATTACTCAGCGGAATTGAGGACAATGCCTCCCAAAACAGCTGCAGCATTGTGCCGAGACGGTCTCACGGCAGACAGGATATAGAGGAACAGGCGATCGATGCGTTAATTGAAATGGGCGTTGAAGGGATCATCGTTATGCCCGTTCATGGAGAGCATTATAATTCCAAGCTTTTGAGGCTTATTCTTGACGGTTTCCCCATCGTATTGATTGACAGGGACTTAAAGGGTATTCCCGCTTCCTTTGCAGGCTCCGATAACGTCGGGGCGGCAAAAAAGGCGGCCGACTATCTGCTGGGGCTGGGCCACCGTAAAATAAGCTTTATCTCTCCCCCCGCAGACACTTCAACGATTGAGGACCGTATAGAGGGCTTTGTAAAAAGCCATGCCGAGCACGGAGTTGTAATCGATGAATCTATCTGGCTTACAAGCCTGATAAGTACTTTGCCCGGAAACGGTAACAAATCAAATATTTCGCATGATATAGAAAGGATCAAAGAATTCCTGAAGGAAAACAGCCATATAACCTGCCTTTTTACAATTGAGTATAATATTGCCCTCCTTGCCGTGGAGGCCATAAAATTGCTTGGCATGAGAGTACCGGAGGATATTTCCGTTTTATGCTTTGACGGGCCGATAAACTATACCGGTGAATACTTTTTTACTCATATCAGGCAAAGGGAATATGAAATGGGTGCTACGGCAGTCAAATATCTGCTCGGTCAATTCAACGGAAAGGCCGGGGGAGACAAGGTTTTTCTGGAAACCGACCTGATACTCGGAGGCTCGACCGGAGCGGCGATCCCGGGAGTCTGATCTATATTATAAATTGCTTGTTAGTTTACTTTCTCATCCTGCCCGATTTTTCACTTCTCTAAATTAAATGATATGAATAGTATATACAATTATTAAGCACCGATGAATTCCAAATAAATGTTACAGCGGCGGAAGAAGCCGGAGCTGTTATTAAACGGTATTCTCATGTGAAAACCAGGGAAAACCGGATTTATCCGGCGGCAGCGCCATAGAAACCCCCATACCTCTCCGAGCTTCCACCGGGCGGTAAACGCTTCCGGCGGGAATGTAATAAATGATATAAAAATACAATACAATAACGCGGTATGCATGTTGACAACAGAGTAATTATATAATAATATATACATATTAGAAAAATACATATCATAATATAACATACAATACATAATGGTATATAAAATTATATAATAAAGAGGGTTAACTGACTTGTTAAATTTATCTTCAGAAACGATGAAAGCGCTTGAAAAGATTGAGGCAGGTTTAGAGACGAGGCCAAAACTCGCAAAGGTCTTCAGAAACTGTTTTTTCAATACCCTGGACACGACAACGGAAAATCTTGACGACGGGACCGCATTTGTCCTTACTGGAGATATACCCGCAATGTGGCTGAGGGATTCGTCTGCGCAGGTCAATCATTATATCCCCTTTGCATCTGCGGATGATTTGCTGAAAAAGATTATAGAAGGCCTTATTAAAAGACAGATGATTTATATTCTTACTGATCCCTATGCAAACGGATTCAATAAAGGACCTGACAACTCCGGGCATAAATCGGATTTGACGCGGCATAATCCCTGGGTATGGGAACGAAAATATGAGATCGATTCGCTCTGCTATCCTATCCGGCTTGCATATCGGTACTGGAAGGCAACGCAGAGGACGGCGGTTTTTGACGGAGCCTTCAAAACAGCGGTAACCGAAATCATAAAGCTCTGGAATCTGGAACAAAAGCATATGGAAAATTCGAAATACCGTTTTATAAGAGTAGACTGCCCGGATTCCGATACGCTGAAAAATGAAGGCAGGGGCATGCCGGTCAACTATACGGGCATGACATGGTCCGGCTTCAGGCCCAGCGACGACGCCTGTACATTTAATTATCTTATCCCGTCCAATATGTTTGCCGTGGTAGTCTTAGGCTACATCGAAGAAATTGTCCGATGCATCTATAAGGACGGGGAGCTTGAAGCTTCGGCAGCCAAATTGCGCAAAGAAATCGACCATGGTATCCGGACATATGGAATTTACAGACATCCCGGGCATGGCGACATTTACGCATATGAAACGGACGGCTACGGAAATTACAACCTGATGGACGACGCCAATGTCCCGAGTCTGTTGTCCATACCGTATATCGGCTATGCTTCGGAAGACGATCCGATCTATCAAAACACAAGGCGGTTTATATTAAGCCGGGACAATCCCTATTATTATGAAGGTCTCAGCGCTAAAGGGATAGGAAGCCCGCATACCCCCGGAGGCTATATCTGGCATATCAGCCTCGCAATGCAGGCATTAACCTCACGGGATGAGAGTGAGCTGGACGATATTCTTGAAATGCTGGAGAGGACTGATGCCGGAACCGGCTTTATGCACGAAAGCTTTCATCCGGACGACCCTGCAAGCTTCACAAGACCCTGGTTTGCCTGGGCGAATTCCCTGTTTTCGGAGTTGATCCTCAAATCGGTTTTGGAAACATCTGTATTAAGCTCGAGCAGGGCTTGTTCAGAAGTGTTTTTAAAATAGTTTATAAATTCATTAAAGGAGAGGGAAAAGATGAAAAAGAGTTTGCTGAAGGTCTTAACACTCATTCTTGCTGCAGTTATACTGACATCGATGGCTGCATGCGGCGCGGCGGATAATCCGGCCGGCACGTCCGCCGCCGCGGCTCAGGAAAAATCAACGGCTGCTTCGTCACAATCGGCTGCGGCGCCTGCGGAAAAGCCTGTTGAAATCACTTACTGGGGCGATTGGGGCGGAGAGGGTCAGAAGCAGTTCGAGACGATGATGGATGCTTTCAACAAATCACAGTCGAAAATCACCGCAAAATATGTGGTCACACAGGATATGGTCACCAAATTTCTGACAGCCGTCAGCTCGGGACAGTCGCCGGACATTATGTTCTGGGACAGGTGGAGGACAGTTTTATACGCTCCGAAGGGAGTTTTACACCCGATTGACGAATATATGGCAAGGGACGGCGTAAAAGCGGAGGATTTCTATACCGAGGCTGTGAGGGAGCTGTCCTATGACAACAAGGTATATGGCCTTCCCCTCACGGTAGACTGCCGCGCGTTGTTCTACAACAAGAAATTTTTCGCCGAAAAGGGCATCGCCAATCCCCCGCAAACATGGGAGGAGCTCCGCGATGCGGCGATCAAGCTCACCGTATGGAATGGCGGCAAGCTGGAAAGAGCAGGGATGTCAATGCAGGATGCGGGCCTTTTCAGCATGTGGATACAGCAGGCCGGCGGACAGGTGCTCAGCGATGACGGCACAAAGACGGCGTTCAACAGTGAAGCAGGTCTGGCGGTGCTGAATTATTGGGATCAGATGATCAACAAGGACAAGGTCTACAAGATCGGCTTCGAAAATGGACTTGACAAGGGGACGGATGCATTTGCAACCGGAAAAGTGGCGATGCTGTTCAGCGGTCCGTGGATGCTGAGTACATACAAGAACTACGGAAAGGACCTTGAATTCGGAATCATGCCCCCACCCGCAGGGCCCAACGGCGGCAAGGGAGCAGGCTTAGGCGGCTTCGGGCTCGTAATACCCGAAGGCGCGAAGCATAAGGATGAGGCGTGGGAATTGATGAAATGGTGGCTTGCAACTCCCGAAAACGCCGCAATGTATTGCAAGACCAGCCTGAACATACCCGGACTGAAGGCGGCCACCCTGGACAGCTTTTTCGCCGGAGACGAATTGTATAAACCCTTCCTGGATACCTTCGAGTTCGCAAAAATAAGGCCGCCGGTATCCGGATATTCAACCATGGAGGAAAAAGCGCTCATACCCAATCTTCAGCTCTTCATGGAAGGCAAGCAGAGCACTGCCGATACCCTGAAGAAGGCCCAGGAAATGGGCGACAAAATACTTGTGGAGAACAAGATTCAGTAATAGTATGAAAAGACGGGATGTTTTTATATGACAGGGGAGGAAGCAATTCCTCCCCTTGATATCCGGGGAAGTATTTTATTTTAGTAAACGGGGGGATTCAGGTATGGGTGACAGGAAGAACAAGAAAAAAATGAGCGCAAATGCCAGACATCAGGAAATCATGGCGTATGTCTTCATTGCCGTCCCGATATTGCTTTTCCTGATTTTTATGCTTTATCCTGTTGTCAGAGCTTTTTACCTGAGCTTTACAAAGTTTGACATTCTGACCCCTGCCAAATGGGTGGGCTTTGAAAATTACAAAAGATTATTCGCGGACGAGCTGTTTTTTATTACACTGAAAAATATACTTTTTTATGTCGTTTTATATGTCCCCGCATTGATTATACTATCCCTTGCCGTTGCGATGGCTTTGAATAAAATCAAATATGCGACAGGGTTCAGGGTGATCTATTACATCCCGACCTTGACCTCGGGCATAGGCGCCGCCACGGTATGGATGTGGCTGCTGAATCCGGAATACGGGATTGTCAATCAACTGCTGGGATATGCCGGTATAGCGGGGCCGGCCTGGCTCGCAAACAGCAGTACGGCGATGGTTTCAATCGTTATTGTCATGGTCTGGGCAGGGATTGGCAACAATATGGTAATTTATCTTGCGGGTCTTCAGGGAATCCCGAATTTTTTATACGAATCGGCTTCGCTTGACGGCGCCAGAAGGTGGGGGATTTTCAGGTATATTACATGGCCTGCGCTCAGGCCCACCACCTTTTTTGTCACCATCACATCCATGGTAAATGCCTTCCAATTGTTCGATCAGGCGTTTGCAATGACCCAGGGCGGACCCGGGAATGCAACGATGACGCCCATTTACCTCATTTACACCAGCGGGTTCAATGAATTGCAGATGGGTTACGCATCCACGATGGCGGTTGCTTTGTTTATTATAATCGCCGTCATTTCCTTTGCCAATATGAAATTGAACGGCGAAAATTCGATGATATAGGGGGGCTTATCATGGGACGTACCATAAAAAAAGGCAGGTTGACAGGTAAAATAATTCTATACGCTGTTATGTGTACATTTGCGGTAATTATGGTCCTTCCGTATTACTGGACCTTTCTTACATCCTTGAGATACAACGAGGACATGTTTGCCATTCCAATCAAATGGCTTCCCTCAAAAATCACGTTTGAGCATTATGTGAGTGCTTTCACAGCCGTACCCTTTGCGAGGTATTTCGGCAATTCGCTGTACCTGGCGGTCGTCGGGGTATTGACCAATGTGTTTTTCGGCGCCCTTGCCGGATATGCCTTTGCATAGCTCAAATTCAGGGGAAGGAATATCATATTTAAAATATTTCTGACTTCCATTATGGTACCCGGAGTAGTCACAATGATACCGCAATTCCTGCTGCTGAAGACCTTTCCTCTCGTTGGCGGAAACAACCTGTTCGGTAACGGAGGAAACGGTTTGCTCAACACCTACTGGGCGCTCATTATTCCCTTTGCCTGCGGCGCTTTTGCCGTGTTCATGATGAAGCAGTTTTTTATTACATTGCCGGACGACCTGGCCGAATCGGGGAGAATCGAAGGAGCCGGAGAGTTCAGGATTTTCTGGAATATATATCTGCCCCTCACAAAGCCCGCCGTTGCGGCGCTGTCGATATTTACCTTTAAAGCGGGGTGGGATAATTTCCTGTGGCCGATGATCATATTGAACGACCCGCTCATGTATACCGTGCAGATGGGACTGCAGGCCTTTTCCTTTAATCACAAGACGGAATACGGCCCCATGATGGCGGGCTCTGTTGTCGCTACCGTCCCCATGTTCATACTGTTCATATTTGCCCAGAAATACTTTATACAGGGGATCGCCTTTTCGGGTATCAAAGGCTGAGCTGAGGTTTGAAATGAAAAGAATAATCTCAAATAGTATTCTTGTTGTCCTTATTCTGCTCACAGGCTGTTCCGGACGGATGCCGGAGGCAAATATGGCAAATAAGGACACGGCGGATGCAGCAGAAAACGTGAGAGGTGAAAATGTGATCAACACGGACGTTACGGAGAAAATTACTCCGGCCGAAAGGGCGGAGGCTTTATATGAGAGAATCGTTGAATTATTTGGGATAAAGGGCCAAAACCTGTTTCTGGAGCATTATCCCTCCCTTGAAAGCGACAGGGCCGTATCCTACCTGTGGCCCTTTTCCGGAATGCTTTCCGCTGTGAATGCCCTTGGAAAGCTGGAGGGTGGGAAGGACAAATATAACGGGTCCTTGCAGTGTGTGATGGCCGGGCTTGAAAAGTATATGGACGGTCTGAGGCAGCCGGCTGCTTACCAGTCCTATCCGTTTGATTTCGGCGGCGACGACAGGTTTTATGACGACAATCTGTGGCTGGGGCTTGATTTTATTGATGCTTATGAATTGACGGAGGACGGGCGGTACCTGAAAAAGGCTGAGGATATTTTTGAATTTATTCTGAGCGGCTGGTCCGGGGAGCTGGGCGGGGGCATTTACTGGTGCGAGCAGAAGAAGGAGTCCAAAAACACCTGCTCCAACGGGCCCGCAGCCGTCCTTGCATTAAGGCTGTATGAAATTACCGGGGATAAAGGCTATTTTGACTGGGGCATGAAAATATACCAGTGGACAAGGCTGAATCTGCAATCGCCCGAAGGCGTGTACTGGGACAATATCAATTTGCAGGGAGCGGTCGATAAAACCGCTTATGCCTATAATAGCGGCACAATGTTGAATGCCGCGGTATTGCTCTATCGGATCACCGGCGACGGGGAATATCTGAAAGAGGCCCGGAGAGTTGCGGAAGCAAGCTTTGACCATTTTGCTCCTGTCCGGCGGGACGGGAGAAGATTTTTTCCTGCGGAGAATCCCTGGTTCACTCTAATCCTGTTCAGGGGATATCAGGCTTTGTACGAGGTCGACAGGGAGTCCGCATACATCATGACAATTGCAGAAAACGTCGATTATGCATGGAGTCATGCCAGGGACCGGAACGGACTGATCAGCCGGGATTGGAGCGGCGAAAGAAGTGACGTCGGAGAATCCAAATGGCTCCTGGACGAGGCCTGCATGGTGGTATTCTATGCGGACATCGCGCGATGGGAAGGCGGCGCGGACAGCCCGGATGCTGATTAATCGGGGTTCAGACAGCGGTTGAAGCAAAAAGAATGGAGAGAACGGTATGCTGAAGGATGAAACAGGGAAAGCACTCTGGCACCAAAGGGCCGAAACAGCGCAGGAATCGCTGTACACCAACTTCTTCAACCGGGAAACCGGCGTCATGAATCAGGGTATCCCGTCGGGCAATCCGCATAATGAACGCCCGATTTACTGGTGGCATGCCCACGTCATGGACGTACTGGCAGACGGCTATCGGAGGACGGCAGATGAGAGGTACAGGCTGCGCTTATGGGACATGTTTGAAAACATTAAAAAATTCAACAATAACACTCTGCTGCATAATTATTATGACGATATGGAGTGGATGGCCCTGGCCCTGCTCAGGGCCTGGGATCTCACAGGTAATGACGGATACAGGCAGGGCGTACTGGAATTGTGGGCGGATATAAAAACCGCATGGAATTCCCATATGGGCGGCGGAATGGCATGGAAAAAGGACCAGACGGATTATAAAAACACTCCCGCAAACGCTCCGGCTTCCATTCTTGCCTCACGGCTATTCCGGCGTTTCCATGACAGGGATGATTTTGAATGGGCGAAGCGCATCTATGAATGGAACAAATCTAACCTTGTAGACCCCGGGTCCGGTTTTGTCTGGGACGGCATGAACCGTCTGGGAGACGGCAGGATTGATAAGGATTGGAAATTCACCTATTGCCAGGGAGTGTTCATAGGGGCGGCCGTGGAGCTTTACCATTGTACAGGGGAGCCGTCCTATATCGCGGACGCGCGCCGGACGGCGCTGGCCGCCAGAGAGCAGCTCGCGGAGCCTGGCGCCGGAATGCTCCGGGAAGAGGGAGACGGAGACTGCGGCCTGTTCAAGGGAATTTTCATACGCTATCTATTGGAACTGATTCATCTTCAGCCGGATTTCACCGAAATGGTCGAGATGCTCAAAATCAATGCGGAGACTGCCTGGACTGCCGGAAGGGATCCTGAAACAGGCCTTTTCAGCCGGTCATGGCAGGAAAAGCCCGGGCCGGTCCTGGAACTGAGCACCCACCTCAGCGGCATCATGCTGGTGGAAGCCAGAGCGGCTTTGCAGCCGTAGTGCTATGGGGTGCCCTGCCACTCAATGGCTTTCACATTTCTGTCTTAGTAGGGGTAATATAAATTTACCCTTTACGATCATCCGTGTTCAGATTATAATTAATATTACGAACGAATGTTCCTGCCAGCCGCGATTTACTGAGAAGCGGCAATTGTTTGACGGAGGATGTGAAAAGTGCAGGATCAGCTGAAAGATATCCTTAAAGACTCTTACAACAAGCATGCGCATATAAGAGAAAAGAATGATATGCAGGAATGGAAGATAAGGCCGAGGAATTTATTCCTGGAGCTAATGAAGAATGAGGGTAAGACCGTCCTTTTGGATCTGGGCGCGGGGACCGGCAGAGACAGCTGCTTCTTCAAGGGACACAATATGAATGTCACAGCGGTCGATTTATCCGGCGAAATGGTAAAGCTGTGCCGTGAAAAGAGCATCGAGGCATATGAGCTTGATTTTTATAACCTCGGCACCTTACATAGGTCCTTCGATGCCGTCTGGGCGATGAATTCGCTCCTTCATGTCGAGAAAAAAAGCCTTCCTTCGGTTTTACAGGAAATTAAAGGCGTGCTGAAGCCCTCGGGCCTGTTTTTCATGGGAGTTTATGGAGGCGAAGATTCCGAAGGCATCTGGGAGGATGATATTTATACTCCTCACAGATTTTTCTCGTTTTTTACGGATGAGGACGTCAAAACCGCAGTATCGGGATACTTTGAACTGATAAGCTTTGAAAGGGTCGACACGGGCGGCAGATATCACTTTCAGTCGATAATTATGAGAAAAGAATAATACATGCCAAACAGCGGCGGCAAAAGGCCGGGGAAGGGAGCAAAAACATGATACTTTCGGGCATAGAGATAAAAAACAAAATGGGTAAGGAGATTGTGATTGAGCCCTTCTGCGAAAGCCTGCTGAACCCCAACAGCTACAACCTGAGGCTGCACAACGAATTGCTCGTATATAAGAACGATATCCTGGACATGAAAAAGCCCAATGAAACGGAAAAGATCCTGATTCCAGAGGAAGGGCTTGTCCTGGAGCCCGGGAAATTATATCTTGGCAGGACATTTGAATATACGAGGACGGACAGGTACGTCCCTATGCTGGAAGGGCGGTCGTCGATAGGCAGGCTGGGGCTTTTCATACATGTTACCGCGGGCTTCGGAGACGTCGGCTTCAGCGGCTACTGGACGCTGGAGATGTTCTGCGTCCAGCCGATCAGGATATACCCGATGGTTGAATTGTGCCAGATATATTACCACGCCATCGAGGGCGAATACGAGTGCTATTCAAGCGGAAAATACCAGAACAATACCGGCATCCAGCCGAGCCTGCTGTATAAGGATTTCGAAAATAAAAAGGATTGACTTTTTTGAGACGGGAGCAAAAGCCATGGACAACAAGGAGAGATTTACGAACAAGGTATCAAATTACGCAAAATATCGTCCGACCTATCCGGCGGCATTCATCGGTTATCTTCTGAACGAGGTCGGACTTTCCGGCAGCGTTGTCGCGGATGTGGGAGCGGGTACGGGGATTCTGACGAGGCTGCTCGCTCCGCAGGTAAAGAGGATTTATGCGGTTGAGCCTAATTTCAACATGCGCTCCGCATGTGAAGAATACTGCGGGGGATACGAAAGCTTCGAGGCTGTCTGCGGAAGCGCGGAGGAGACCGGCCTTCCCGGCGCTTCGGCGGATTATATAACGGTGGCGCAGGCGTTTCACTGGTTCGACAGGCAAAAGGCCAAAGCCGAGTTTCAGCGGGTGCTCGTAAAAAACGGGAGGGCCGTCCTTGTCTGGAACCACAGAGCGGCAGAGAATGAATTCATCAGGGAAAGCGACGGACTGTTCAGGCGCATGTGTCCCGGCTTCAACGGGTTTTCCGGGGGAAGCGGCACCGTCCCCGAGGAATATTCCGATTTTTTCAGGGACGGCAAATGCGAATACAGGGTATTTGACAACGACCGGCTGCTTACGCTGGAGGAATATACGGGAAGCAGCCTTTCGTCCTCCTATGCTCCGCTGGAGAGCGACAGGAATTACGGAGAATTCGTGGACGGTCTGAAAGCCCTGTTTGAAAAATACAGCACCGGCGGCAGGCTTATAATCCCGAATAAAACCCACAGCTATGCAGGCCTTTTATGACCGGCGGAGACCATTTTATCAAGGCAGATCACGGCTGAGCTTTTTCCCCCTTCCCATCAGGGCGTTGAAGGGCTTCAATGCGGAATATCCCAAAGTCACGGCATTGATTCCACTCCGGTAAATCAAAGCGTTGGCGCCCGGCAGACCGATTAACCTGAACAGAAGGTCATAGCCCTTATTGCCGAGCATGTCGAAGGTTTTTCTGAACTCCAGCAGCTTCATATTCAATTTTACCACGTCCCGTATCCGGGCTTCATAATCAGCGCCGCAAGCAATGCATTTGGCGGCTTCGCTGGCCGTAACCACGGAGGGGAAGACGCCGAAGCCCAGCAGCGGGTCCAGCGCGCCGCCGGCGTTTCCTATAAAATATACGTTGTCTACCCTGTGCGGTTGGACAAAGCCCGAATAATGCATACGCTTAAAGCATTCCTTCATTTTGTAAATAATTTTTTCAGCCCTGATAAAATGCTCCCAGTACCCGTCTATCTCGTCCAGGTCGATTCCATCCACAGCCAATGCAAGAGTCGCCTCTTTATCGTTAAAGGGCGCCAGGTATGCGTAACCCGACCTGCAAAAATCCTTATTCAGCCATACCGTAAACGTATCGGTGCTGAAATCCCCTGAAACGACTGCGCCTTTAATGCCCATCTTTATTATATCCCGCCATATGCCGGAGCGCCTCGCTTCAAAGGGAAAGCCGGTCGCTACGACCACGTGGTCATAAGCCCTTTTCAATTCCATGAAGTCGGCCTCCGTATTGAAGAAGAGCCTGCTATTCAGGCCTTTTGCAAGCTGATTTTCGATACTGCCGGGCATTGAGCCCCGATGCAGGAAATATCCAAGACTGCCCGTAATGGTCGTACACGCGGAGGGACTTTTATGGACGATTTTTTTGACCAGGCCCGAGGGCTTGATGCATATGCCGTAATTCTGAGACATATATTGCAGCGGGTCCTTTATGGGCCTCAGCACGATCTCCAAAGCCGCTCCCACATGTCTGTAAGACTCCGCCAGATCGCTGTTCCTTTCGAAAAGGTCCGGGATGATTCCCAGCCTTTCCAGCTGCAGCGCGCACACGATTCCAGCCAATCCTCCGCCGATGACAGCGACCTTCAAAATATGACCGCTCCTTTTGACTTAGTTATAGAAAGTATTACATTACTAATAGCATATCCAAAAGGCAGACGCAAATTCACATTGAGTTCATATTGGCCCGGTATGATATCGACATCAATAATTGAAAACAAAGGAGCAATGCCAACCATGAAAAAGAAGACAATCATTATTTCCGCCATAGTGATCGTGCTGCTGGCCGGAATTTTTTTTGTAAGGCCCGCCCTGGCCGGGGCCGGAAGGAATGAAGCGCCTCAGACCGTGACGCTGGCCAGGAACGACCTGGTGGATTCGGTCCTTGTCTCCGGCACCGTCGAGAGCAGCAATTCGAAAAAGGTCTATTCCAGGCTATCCGCATATACCGTTGAAAAGGTTCTGGTGAAGACCGGCGACAGGGTCAAGGCCGGCGACCTGCTCGCCCAGCTTGACACCACGACTCTCGAATCCGACATCCGGCAGGCCGAATTGAATGTGAAGAATTCGCAGTCGGCCCTCGACAACGAGTCCGCCGCCAACCGCTCGGCTCTTCAGAATGCCGAGAACAGCGCAAGGCTGGCATCTGTCGAGCTGGATACCGCCAAAAGCGCCTATGAAAGGTCAAAAGCGCTTGCCTCCACCGGGGCTATTTCGCCGGATGAGCTGGATCAGGCGGAAACCGCTCTGCAAAGGGCGCAGATATCTTACGACAATGCCCAGGTCACCCTGAAAAGCAGCCAGAGAAAGAATCTGACGCAGGCGGGCAACAATCTGGAGATCCAGAAGCTGTCGCTCGCGAAGCTGAAGCAGAATCTCAGCGACGCGAAAATCACCGCGCCTATCGACGGCACGGTTACAATGGTCAACGCTGCGGAAGGTGAAGCGGGCTCGGGACTGCTCTTTGTCGTTGAGGACACCGACAGGCTGATTGTCCGGACCTCCATCGGGGAGTATGACATCGGCTTGATAGGGATTGGACAGGAAGTAGCAATCAAGTCCGACAGCACAGGGGATAAGGAATTTGCCGGCACGGTATCCAGAATTGCCCCTACCGCGCTGCGGGACGCCGGGGGCGATATCGCCGCCTCGTCAAATGTCCAGTTCGACACGGAGGTTTCGCTGAAGGACAGAGCTCCGGAAATCAAAATCGGCATGAACGTCCGTCTGACGATCAAGCTTAATGAAAAGAAGAACGTCTTTACCGTGCCCTATGACGCGATCATCGCGCACGATGACGGGAGCAAATGGGTCAAGGCCATGGAAGACGCAGGGAATAAGGGCAGGACAAAGGATGCTTATAAGGAAATACCGGTCAATACCGGCATGGAAACCGACATGTATGTTGAAATCAGCGGAGAGGACCTGAAGGAAGGCCTGAAGGTGCTGGCAAATCCGCAGGAAGCCGGTAAAGCGGCTGAATAGGAGGCTTTTCAATGATCAAGGTCAGGAATCTGGAAAAAAGATATTTTATCGGCACACAGAACGAAATAAAAGTGCTGGACGATGTCAGCCTGGAAATCGG
>JAEZJL010000077.1 GCA_023415815.1 Bacillota bacterium
GTTTAAGAGCACGCTGTACGCCAGGGACCAGAGCCGGTCGGATGCGCTGAACGCGGAAAACCTCATGGCGCAGCTTTTAAGCGAGCAAAAGGAGCTGGATGAGCTCAAGGCAGCCGTCGACGAAAACCTTACCCTCAGGGAAAACCTTATAAAGGAGTATGTCGAAGAGGAAAAGGATTACCAGCTGTCGAGAGACCTGGACAAGATAAAGCTCGTAGCGGGACTGATCGACGTCAAGGGCCCCGGGATAACCATCAAGCTTGACGACGCGCCCGTCAGGCAGCCGGATACCCTGATCAGCTGGCAGATAATACACGACAACGATATAAAAATAATACTTAACGAGCTGAAGAAGGCGGGGGCGCAGGCTATTTCCATCAACGGGGAGAGGGTCATGCCCATGAGCGAGCAGGTCTGTGCCGGGCCCACCATTCTGATCAACGGGAACAGATACCCCGTGCCCTATATCATAAGCGCCATAGGCGACCCGGACCTGCTGTATGAGAGCATGAGCAGGAGCGAAAGGATTGCGGAAATGATGCAGTTCAAGATCAGGGTCGATATCACAAAGTCAAGGGAGATACTGATCCCCAAATACGGCGGGTCGGCAAATCTCGAAAGGCAGATTAGCGGATTGGAGGCGGTTGAGAAATGAAGGTCACCAGAAATATTGCCCTGACATTGGTCTGTATTCTGCTCGGGATAATGCTGGCATGGCAGTATAAAAGCATAAACTACAACCAGAGCGTCCTGAGCCTGCAGAACAAGAGGGTGGATGAGCTGATGGAGGATTATATCAAGCTGCAGAAGCAGAAGAACGACCTTCAGGAAAACCTGAAGGCGCTGGAAAAGGAAAACCAGACCTATGAGAAGGTAAAGGCAGGGGACAGCGACGCCGCAAGGCAGATACAGGAAAGCCTCCAGAGGGTCAGGGTTTTTGCCGGGCTCACGGATGTGAAGGGAAAGGGCATCATTATAACTCTTGAGAATAATTCATACCTACCCATCGAGGACTCCGACATCATGGATGTCGTAAATGAGCTGAGAGCCGCCGGAGCGCAGGCGATCTCGGTCAATAACGAAAGAATCGTGGCAATGAGCGAGATAAGGGAAGCCGGACGGTATATCATGATAAACGGAAAGCAGATGGAATCCCCGTTCACGATAAAGGCCATATCCGACCCCGACGACCTCGAAAACAGCGTCAGGCTTATCGGAGGCGTGCTGGAGGGGCTGGAGGACATGCAGATCAAGGTGGATGTGAAAAAATCCGACAACATTGAAATACCGCGCTTTATCGATGACGGAACCACCATAAGGACCGACCTGCTCACGCCCGTCAATTAAAACTATTTTCTGTTATTTTTTCCACGGCTTCATAATATGAATATAAAGTAAGGGACGAAAGGCCCTGCCGCTGCAGCTTCTCAACCGAAGAAGCACCGGTTGGGCCTTTCGGCTGTTGAAAGGGGCTTGTCCTATGATCGACAGGTTTGTGAGATCAACACTTTTATTGGCAGCCGTGATTGCCGTCCTGGCAGGCTGCGGTTCAAAAGCCGCATATAATCCCGGGCTCAGCGATCTGGGAGGGGTGTATGCCAGCCGCGAGGCCGACCTTGATCTTCGCATAGAGGTAAGCGGCAGACTGTCGGAGGGCGTTGCGTCCTCGGTTGAGCAAGGTATAACCGATATTGCGGAGGGCGGAGGAGAGGCGCTGAGCAGCAAGCTGCTGAGGTGGGGAATCGCGCGCCGCGAAAACAACCAGACTCCCGCAGCCGACCCCGGCGCTCCGGAGCTGCTCTCAAAATACGGCGGAGCGTATATAGGCGATATCAATTCCGGCACCATATACCTGACCTTCGACGAGGGCTATGAAAACGGCTATACGCCCCTGATACTCGATACCTTGAGGGAGAACAATGTCAGGTCGATTTTTTTTATAACCGGCCCCTATCTGAAAATGCACCAGGATCTGGTCAGAAGGATGGTGGAGGAGGGGCATGCCGTAGGGAACCATACCATCCATCACCCGAGCCTCCCGGAAATGACGGACAGCCAGGTTGAGGAAGAGGTGCTGGGACTTGACAGGGCATTCAACGACAAGTTCGGGCAGCACATGAGATTCCTTCGGCCTCCCAAGGGAGAATACAGCGAGCGGACGCTGGCGCTCACACAAAAGCTGGGGTACTGCAACCTGTTCTGGAGCTTTGCCTACGACGATTGGTACAGGGACAAAATAAGAGGCCCGGAATACGCGTATTCAATAGTTATGCGGAATCTTCACAACGGCGCCGTGCTGCTCCTTCACGCCGTTTCAAAGGACAATGCGGAGGCGCTTGACAGGATAATAAAGGGCTCAGTTGAGAAGGGGTATGTTATCGGCGATCCCGACGAACTGTTTCCCGCCGAAAAGGGAGGATGAGACTGAAATGGCCAGGAAAAAGACCGCAGCCCGGAACCCGGAAAAGGAAAAGCCGAAGGCGAGCCTTAAGGAAAAATTTGCCGAGATGCTCGATCTGCCCAAGGAAATCGTCCTCAATATCCCCAAAATAACCCTGGTGGGAAACAAAGACATGATGATAGAAAACTTCAAGGGGATCATGGAGTACGAGGACGACAGGATAAGGGTGAATACCGGGATCGGCGTGGTGAAGATAAGCGGGGCGCGTCTGCTGATCAGGGAGATTACTTCGGAGGATATTATCATCAGCGGCGATATACGCGCACTGGAGTTTGTAATGTAAACGGGGTGAAGCACTTGTTATTGCTCAGATTGTGGAATTATCTCCGCGGATATGTTATTATAATAGTCGAAGGCTATTTCATAGAGAAATTTTTCAATATCTGTACTCACAGACAGATATTGCTTTGGGATATAAGAAGGCATAAAAACTGCATCGTCACCATGCGGGTCAGCATAAAGGGCTTCAAGCTGCTGAGGCCGGTGGCAAGGAAAACGAAATGCAGGGTAAGGATTCTGAAAAAACGCGGCTTGCCGTTCTTATCCAATAGATACCGCAGAAGGAAGGCCTTTTTTGCAGGTGCTTTTTTATTTATACTCCTGATATACGTGATGACCTCCTTCATCTGGAGCATAGAGATCACAGGGAACAAGGAGCTCGACGGGGGACATATAGAAAAGGCGCTCGCAGACAACGGGATAAAGCCGGGTGTGATGAAATTCGGGATAGACACCGAGAAGGCCGTTACCGGCCTGATGTCGGATATCCGGGAGCTTTCCTGGGTCAGCATCGCCGTCAGGGGGACAAAGGTTAAGGTGCAGTTAAAGGAAAGAAAGCTGCCGCCGGTGATGGTACCACGGGATCAGCCCTGCAATATCGTGGCCTTGAAGGACGGAATAATTAAACAGATAATCGTCACGTACGGAATAGAGGCCGTCGCGGAGGGCGATACGGTAAAAAAGGGCCAGGTGCTGATATCGGGAAGCGTACCGATCAAAAATGAGAAGGACAGCTTCAAGCTCGTACACGCCATGGGTGAGGTAAAGGCCAGGACCTGGTATGAAGCAAGCAGCCCTGTCAGGCTGGAGGAGACGGAGAAGATCAGGACCGGAAACGTCCACAAAAATTACTCGCTGGTGCTTTTTACAAAGAGACTGGACCTCTTTCATAAAAAGGCGGGCTATGAGGACTTCGACAGTGTGGAGGTAAGGCATAAGCTCAAGATAGGAGAGGATTTGATCTTTCCCTTTGAGCTGATAACGGAAACCTTTTATGAAAATCGCCTGGTGCAGGCCAGGATTAGCGAGGAAGAGGCAAAAAAGACGGCTTCGGACAATGCATGGAAGGCGGTAATGGAAGAAATGCCGCCGGATACGCCGATCGTCAAGAGCAACGTGAGCTTTACAAAGGACGATGAAACGGGCATGACCGCAAAGGTTACGGTTGAATGCCTTGAAGAGATAGGGACGGTACAGGTGACGGGAGGAAACTGATTGGAGAACATAATAGAGAAAACTATCGAGTTCGATAGGCTTGAGCACGCTATAAACCTTTTCGGGAGCTTTGACGAGAATATCAGGGTCATCGAGGAAGGACTCGGCGTGAAGCTGATATCAAGGGACGACGAGATAAGGATTGCCGGCGACGCGGAAAGCATAGAAAGGGCGGAGACCGTGATACAGCGGCTGATGTCCATAGCCGAGCAGGGGGATGTCATCACAAAGCAGAATGTTTCATACCTGGTGCAGCTTGCCGGTGAGGGGCAGCTGGACAAGGTTCAGGATTACCCGGGGGATTCGATATGCATGAGCGCAAAAGGCAGGCCCATCAAGTCGAAAACTCACGGCCAGAAAAAGTATGTCACGGCGATAAAGGACAACACGGTGGTTTTCGGGATAGGCCCGGCGGGGACCGGCAAGACCTTTCTGGCGGTAGCCATGGCGGTTACGGCCTTCAGGGACAGGCAGGTAAACCGCATCATCCTGACGCGGCCGGCTGTCGAAGCCGGCGAAAAGCTGGGCTTTCTGCCCGGCGACCTGCAGAACAAGGTGGACCCGTATCTGAGGCCGCTTTACGACGCATTGTATGAAATAATGGGCGCGGAGACATACCAGAAATACCTTGAAAAGGGCATGATAGAGATTGCGCCCCTGGCATACATGAGGGGCCGCACGCTTGACGATTCCTTTATAATACTCGACGAAGCCCAGAATACTACGCCAGAACAGATGAAGATGTTTCTCACGCGCATAGGCTTCGGCTCAAAGGCGGTCATAACCGGCGACATAACGCAGGTGGACCTGCCCGGGGATAAAAAATCAGGGCTGAGGGAAGTCACAAAGATACTCAGGGATATAGAAGACCTGGAATTCGTATATCTCACCGAAAAGGACGTGGTGAGGCACGAGCTCGTACAGAGAATAATAAAAGCTTATGAGAGGTACGACGGGCACAGGCCTTGAAAAAGCTTTTGACAGGGGAGCGATACGATTTGCGCGAATTGGGCAAGAAGAAACCACAGAGGTATTTGAAAACATACTTCAAAAGCAAGACCTTCCAGAGGATACTGACAGGCGTAATAACGATCGTACTGGCATTCGCAATCATTGAGAACGGCGCCGTACCGAAAAAGTACAGGCTGGATCTGGGCGAAAGCTCGAATTATGACATTACTGCGCCGCGCGACATTGAGAACAAGCAGAAGACAATAGAGCTGGCAAAGGCTGCCGCGGAGGCGGTCCCGTCCGTAATGATCAGGCTGGATAACGTCCCGATAGACATATTGAATACTGTCAGCGAGTTTTTCACAAGCGTTGAGGACGCCCGCAAAAGCGTTGAGAAAAGCCTCCAGGATCAGGGCATAACCAAGAAGGACAAAGGCTACAGGCAGAAGCTTGAGGTTGAGCAGGCCATCGCCGCAAACCGCCTGGAGGAGGATATCAAGAAGTACAATGTCC
>JAEZJL010000211.1 GCA_023415815.1 Bacillota bacterium
CCACAGGCTGTATAAAACAAGCGTAGGGATTACGGTGGTTTCCGACGCAAGCCACTGCGACGGCGGAAGCCCGAGCGTCTTGAGGATGTGGTTCAGGAGGCCGAAATCCGGCTGCAGCAGCCACATCCATATCATGGACGAGGCGGCGATGGGTATGACGACAGGCAGATAGAAGGCGCCCCTGAAGAAGGCCCTTCCTTTTATTTTCTGGTTGAGGAGCACCGCAACCAGAAATGAAAAAACGATCCCTGCCGGCACGCTGAGAAAAACATAATAAAACGTAGCCTTAACGGCTTTGAAAAAATATGCGTCCTTCCCGCTGAACAGGTATGCATAATTGTCAAAGCCAATAAACTTCGGCGTACCCGCCAGATTGTACTTCGTCAGACTCAGGGCAAAGGTCACCAGTATAGGTGCTATCACAAAAATGAGATACCCCAGTATCACAGGGGATGAAAAAAGCCACCCCGCGGAATCCTCCCTGGTCCATTTTGATTTATATTTGGTTTTTATAGCCTTGCTTCGAGCGATTTCCGTTTTTCCCATAAGAATGCCCCAATCGATTAAAAGATTTGGCCGAAGTTTTTCGTTTTAAATAGATAGCCAAGACGTACGGCATCCTGGCTATCTATTTTTCCTCACGACAATCCGGCTGCTAAAGCAAATTATTGTACGTCATATCTTCCCTGGATCTCAGGAGCGATTTGAGGAGCGAGCTCCTTCATGGCGTCGGCCGCCGACTTCTTGCCCGCCCATACGGGGTCGAGAGCCGTGTTGACCATTGCGTCTATCTTGGCCTGATTCTTGACATAATAGATAATGGCCGGCTTGCTGTGATTCATGACCATATCGATGAAGGCATCCTCGAAGCCCGCGGGATGCGCCGCATTTGGGCCGACCCATTTGGCCTTCAGCCCGGGGTCGGTGTAGTACTTCTTGAGTATGGGCATCCACAGGCCGTTTTCATACAGGCTCTCGACGCCCTCGCCGGTCATGAACTTGGCAAATGCCCATGCCTCGTCGAAGTTTTTGGTGGTCTTGAACATTGTGCTTGCGCCACTGATAAAGATGGTGCCGGAGTTCCCGTCCATTTTCGGAAGAGCGGCAACGCCGTAGTTGACGTTTGCAGCTCCGAGGTCTAGGTTTATCCACTGTCCGAACAAGGACATGGCGATCATCTTCGCCTGGAGAGCCGGCGCCTGGCCCGGTATTGCCTTGGCCTGTATGGGCGAAGGCGCCACATGGTGCACGTTGATGAGGTCGGCAAGCTTCTGCAGGGCGTTTGTGGCCTCCGGCTTGTCAAGCGCGAAGGACTTGCCGTCCGCTGAAATATAGTCTCCGCCGTTATTGATCACATGCACCGAAACAGGTCCGTACCAGTTTTCAAAGGAAACGCCGAACTGCTTGATATTATTGGGGTCAAAGGCGGGGTCGGCCGCATTTTTGCCGTTTTTGTCAAGCGTCAGCTTCTTGGCCGCATCCAGGAACTGATCCCAGGTCCAGGCCTCGTCATATTTCGCCGGAGGCTCCGCTACGCCGGCTTCCTTGAAAAGCTCCTTGTTGTAGAACAGCCCGAAGGACTCAACCGCCGTATTGACCGCCCATGCATTCGAGGGATCGAGGGTGAACCAGACGCCGTTGACAAAGTCTTCCTTTTTCAGCTCACTGTCTTTTCCAAGCTGCTCAAACCAGTTGATGAACTTGCCCTCCTTGGCGAACTCCTCGCCCTGCTGGCCGTGTATGTAGCCGTAATCGGGAGCGTCGTTGCTTGCTACCATAGCAGCAATCTTCGCATCGTAATCGGATTCGGGTATCTGCGTGGCTTCGACAGTAACATAGGAAAGCTTTTCACTGAATTTCTTGACAGCGGACTCGACCGCGGTCTTTTCCTGGGGGCTTCCCCAGAAGGTCATCTTCAGCTTCACCGGGTCCTTCTTTACCTCCGGCGCGGTTGAAGCCGCGGCAGGAGTCCCGGCTGACGCCGCGCTTACGGCAGGCGCTCCGCCTGCGTCCTCCGTCTTGCCGCCGCAGCCGCTCAGCACAAAGCTGAAGGCCACCGCAGCGCCCAGCGCCGCCGCCATAATTCTTGCTCTTTTTCTCATTGCCTCATCCTCCTTTATTGTTTTCTAAAAAAGGCAAAAGGCTGAAAGGCCGTAATATCCGCGGTCCCAGACAACCCGCCCTCTTTATGGCCCTATTATATGTGCCGCGGCTTACGTTTTAAATTCTAATATTTTTGTATTGGTGGATAATTTTTATTACTTACCGGATGCGCTTAACACGCTTCATATGGCATGATAATCCGAATCGAGGTTCCCCTTCCGGCGACGGACATTATTTCCACTCCATAGTCCTCGCCGAAAATGAGCTTGACCTTTTTATCGATGTTTTTTATGCCGATATTTTTGCCGTCGGCATTCTTTGCCGCCGTTATATCCTCTTCCGTCATGCCCCTGCCGTTGTCGTCGATGCAAATCCTGCAGACGCCTTCCTCCACAATGCCCGTAATCCGGATAATCCCTCCGCTCTCCATCAGCTCAAAGCCATGGATGATGGAATTTTCAACAAAGGGCTGCAAAAACAGCTTGGGCACCTTCTGGTTATCCAGCCTTCCGTCGATATCGTATTCGGTCGTAAACAGTCCCGGAAATCTGTTGGACATTATATATAGAAAGCTTTTCAGCCACTCCATGTCCTCCTCGAAGCGCACCGTCTCCTTTACGTTTCTCATGGTGTACTGGAGCATGGTGGAAAGGCTCACAATCATTTTGCTGATTTCGCCCTGGTCGTTTTCGATCGCCATCCAGTTTATGGTGTTCAGGGTATTGGACATGAAATGGGGATTGAGCTGCAGGTTCAGCGCCATGATCTGGGCCTCCTTCTCCCTGATCTTAACCTTATAGTTTTCTTCGATCAGATTGTTTATCTTCCGGTTCATATCATTGAAGCTGTTCACCATGAGGCCTATCTCGTCATTGCTTCCGGAAGGTATTTTTATATTGAAGTCGCCCTGGGAC
>JAEZJL010000231.1 GCA_023415815.1 Bacillota bacterium
ATTACCTCTACAGGCAGAAAAATATTGCCGGAAACCTAGAAAATACGGGCTATTGCAAGCCCGGCCGCGAGAGCCTGTACAATGTCCAGATAATGGAGGAAAGGCAAAGCATCATCGCCACAGGCGCAGGCGGCGTGACCAAGGTGGTGTATCCCCGCGAAAACAGGATCGAAAGGGCCTTTAACGTTAAGAATGCCGAGGAATACATAAAGAGGATTGATGAAATGTTTGAAAGGAAGAAAAAATTGCTGACAGTGCCATGAGCTAAAAATAAAAAACAAGAGTTTCTTAATTATTTTGCCGTACATAACCATCAAACTCTTAATAAATATTCATAAACCAGCCATTTTGGAGGTGACTTTATCATACTATTCCTGTAATCTAAAAGCAGCTGAAAATATATAAAAAATATTGTCGACAGCTATTGACAAATAATGACTATATATGATATATTTAGCATGAACAAAGTCTCCTGAGAACGGTGATAAAAACGAATTCGACAATCTTTTTATCCGACTTTTCCAAAGAGGCTTTTTTCATGTGCAAAACCGGCGAAGTGGTATTAAAGAAGATCTTCATATAGGATTATAGAAAGGGCAGGGAACCATGGAATTTGAGAGTAAGCGGCTTATGTTCAGGGAATTCAAGCAGGAGGACTATGAAGCGTTTGCTTCTGTTTTTTCGGATGAACGGGTTATGGAATATGCCTATATGGATCGAATAACGGACAGAGACGAAATGCTCGGAACTTCTGCTTTGAAGAGCTTGAGATGCACAAGGTGGTCGCGAGCTGCAACGCCAACAATTATCAATCCGAAAAAATTATGAAAAAAATAGGCATGGTAAAAGAAGGACTGCTGAGAAAAGAAAGGTTCAAAAACGGACGCTGGGATGATGAATTGAGATACGGCCTGCTGGTGGAAGAATGGGAAGGCCGTCCGACTGATCGGTTATGAAAAAGGAGATATTTCGGATATTAAGTCAATATAATTTACATCCGTCCTGCTGTCTCGACCCTGACGTCTGCCGCAGACAGAATTGAAGCCCAGTCCTCAGGCATGGGCGCGTCTGTGATGATTATATCTATGTCCTCAAGCCTGGCCGTCCGGGCAAAGCCGATTTTGTCGAATTTTGTCCGGTCACACAGGAAGATCGCTGTTTCCGAGCATTTCAGCATTAATTTCCTGATTTCGGATTCCTGCTCGTTGGAGTCCGTCAGGCCGTGCTTGGGTGAAAAGCCCTTGCAGGAGAAAAAGACCTTGTCCGCATGATAGCCCTCGATGGCGTTTTCCGCCATGCGCCCCACGCAGGAAAGGCTTTTGCTCCTTATAATGCCGCCCGTCGATATGAGCGTTATGTCCGGGCAGTCCGCCAGCTCCATGATGATTCTTTCGGCATTGGTGATAACGGTCAGGTTTTTCTTTTCCCTGATGTGCTTTGCGGCATAGAGGGAGGAGGTGCTTGCGTCCAGGAAAATGGTGTCGCCGTTGTTTACAAGTCCTGCCGCGAGCCTGCCTATGGCGTTTTTGCCTGGTATGTTTATGCCCTCCCGCACCTTGAGCGACGTTTCCATCGTAATGTCGTCGGGCAAAACGGCCCCGCCGTGGGTCCGGACCAGAAGCCCCTGCTTTTCAAGCTTTTTAAGGTCGCGCCGGATGGTTTCGCCGGTCACCTTGAACAAATCCGCCGTTTCCTGCACGAGAAGCTCCTTTTTATCCTGGAGAATGGACATGATCCTTGTCCTTCTTTCAACGTCAAACATCCGGGTTAACCCCGCTTTCGGTTATTCTGCCGCCGCTTTCCGGCGATAGGGCGGTTTGAAGCCCCAGTTCTTTATAATATCCGACCCTGCTTCCGAGATCGGGGTAATGAGCCGCCGCAGCCGGGGAGAACATGCCTCCGCCTGCCTTTTCCGACGCCGCCTCATGGCCTATCAGAGCCCATGCCGAGTCCGTCAGGTTTTTGAATTCTTCTTTCCGCATTGCCTCACAGATGAAGGCCTGCCGTGGAGAATTGATGTCCTCGCCGCTTATCTGGAAGAAGCCGTGGCTCTCGCACAGCCTCCTTATCCTTTCAAGCTGCCTGCCGCTGTTTCTAGAGGGCATGTAGGTCACGGCGTTGAAGCCCTTTTCCCTGATGACGCCGAAAAGCTCCTCAAGATAATCGTCCTCGAATTTCTGCTTCTTTTTGTCGCCGGTGACGGAATCCTCCACATCGCCTAAATATGCATAAGCGGAGATTGCCTGTATATCCTTTGCAAATGCTATGAAATCATCGACGGAGGGGCATTCCAGCGCCGCGGCTACGTAAAATCTCTCGACCAGCCCGCTTTTCAGCACTCCGAGCAGGTCGTACGCATAGTACGGATTCAGGGAATCCATCAGATAGCCCTCTGTTTTTGCGTTGATTTCCAGGGAAAGCTTTGATTTGAGAAATTCCACCAACGCGGCCCCCTTGCCGAGAAAGGCTATAAGCTTGAGGGACAGGGCGTAAAGTATGTGCCTTTCCGTGACGCTCCCGCCTTCTTCGTAGTTTGAGAGCGGAAGGACGTCCTTATCGAAATCCAGGTCAACGCCGTATGCGGAAAAAATTCTGTTAAGCTTTCCCACCATCTCGGCGTTGCGTATATTGCGGTATAGTGAAAACGGCTTGAAATATTGCTTTACGTCGTCTATCCTGTTGTGCGGGATTCCGTGGAGCGCTACGTAGGCTATGGAAGCCTGGTCGGGGTTGTTGATGGTGCGCCCCGCAAGCGCGGTCCCTGAAAAATCCACACGGCACTCGGCGCCTATAGTAGCCGCCACCCCTGCGATTTTCCCAGCCTCGATGAATTCCACGGCCCCCGAAATAGAGTCGTGGTCCATGATGCCGGCCGTGCAGAGACCGGCGTTGTAAGCCATCCATACGGCCTTGGCCGGAGAATAGGGAGAAAAGGAATAGGCGGTGTGGATGTGATTGTTCACATCGGAGCCCCTGCACGGCTTCCCGGCCCCGTCCGCCGCCGCATTTTTTATCAAGCCCTCAAGGCATTTCAGTCTGACGTCCGCTTTTGGAGCGTTAAGCCCTTCAAGAAGAGCCTGTAAGTTTAACATGTTCTACCTCATTTCCTGGCCGCCCGTAACGTTGATGGCCTGGCCTGTCATATAGCTTGCTTCGTCGGAGGCGAGAAAGACCATAAGGTTTGCGATATCCTCATATTCGCAGCTCCTGCCCAGCGGGACCTGCCCCAGGTATTTCTGCCGGACCTGCTCCTCGGTGATCCCCTGATTTCTGGCATATTGCTTGAACAGGCTGTTTTCGCCCTCTGTCCAGAGCGGGGAGTTCAAAAGGTTGCCGGGGCATATGGCGTTTACCCTTATGCCGAACTCGGCCAGCTCCAGCGCAAGGCTCTGGGTCAGACCGATACCCCCGAACTTGGCGGCGGCATAGGCGGAATTCTTGTAAGAGCCCTTTTTGCCCGATTTGCTGTTTATCTGGATAATGCAGCCCTTTTTATTCTTAATCATGACCTTTGCGGCGGCCTTGGCGCAATGGAAATATCCCGCAAGACTCACCTCGATGACCTTCTTCCATTTATCCGACGGAAATTCCGAAACGGCTCCGGATATCAGAATAGCCGCGTTTGAAACCAGTATATCCAGGCTGCCGTAGGTATCCACGGCCGTCCTGACCATTTCCTCCACCTGCTGCTCGTCGCATACGTCGACCTTGACCGCAATCGCGTCTTTCAAGCTTGCCGCGACTTTTTTCGCCGATTCGAAATTCAAATCCGCAACCACAACCCTGCAGCCCTCCGCATCGAGCCTGCAGGCCAGCGCCTCGCCGAGCCCCTGGGCCCCTCCGGTTATTATTGCGGTCCTGCCTGCCAATCTTTGCTGCATCCCGTATCCTCCCTTAGACATGTTATCGTATGTATTATACAATATATGTTGGAATGTGTCCATATGAATTTGAATTGATGTTGGAATGTGTTGATTTTAATCATCTGTTATGATATTATATTGATGAAGCTCTTTAAACTTCTAAAACGAAAAGGTTAAAAAAGGTGACGCTTTGAAGACAAAAGCCGTAAGACTGTATGGCGTAAACGACCTCAGACTCGATGAATTCGAGCTTCCGGAAATAACGGAAAACGAAATACTCGCCCACATAATATCGGACAGCATTTGCATGTCCTCGTACAAGGCGACCATCCAGGGCAGCGACCACAAAAGGGTCCCGAAGGATATAGCAACGAATCCGGTCATCATAGGGCACGAATTTTGCGGTGAAATCGTTGCGGTGGGGAAAAAATGGAGCGGCAATTTCAAGCCGGGCGACAAATTCTCCATCCAGCCCGCCCTGAACAAGAAGGACGACCCGTATGCCGCGCCGGGCTATTCCTTCAGGTATATCGGCGGAGCCGCCACGTATATTGTAATACCCGACGACGTAATGGAGGCCGGCTGCCTTCTTCCGTATAACGGCGAAGCGTTTTTCATGGGCTCCATTGCCGAGCCGATATCCTGCATCGCAGGCACCTTCCATGCCAACTACCACACCGTTAAGGGCAGCTACACGCACAATATGGGCATTGTCGAGGGCGGAAATCTTGCCCTGCTGGCAGGCGCCGGACCCATGGGCCTCGGAGCCATCGACTACGCCATACACTGTGACAGGAAGCCCGGGCTGCTTGTGGTTACGGACATCGACGACGCCAGGCTTGAAAGGGCCGCCTCGATTTATACCGTGGAAGAGGCCGCAAAAAACGGAGTCAGGCTGGAATATGTCAATACGGCTGCGCCGGGGCGCGATGCCGGATATTTAAAAGAGCTGACGGGAGGCAGGGGCTATGACGACGTCATGGTGTTTGCGCCTGTGAAACCCGTTGTCGAGACCGGGGACGCCATACTGGCGTACGACGGCTGCCTCAATTTCTTTGCGGGCCCCGGCAATACGGCATTCTCAGCGGAATTTAATTTCTATGATGTGCATTACAATTCAACCCATGTGGTCGGCACGAGCGGGGGCAATACCGAGGATATGCTGGAGGCGCTTGAAATGATGGCCGCCGGGCGCTTGAACTCGGCTTCGATGGTGACTCATATCGGCGGGCTGAACTGCGTGGTCGAAACGACGATGAACCTGCCGAAAATACCGGGAGGCAAAAAGCTGATATATACCAACATTGACCTGGAGCTGACCGCAATAGCGGATTTTGAAAGCAAAAAGAGGGATAACCCCTTGTTTGCGGGACTTTCGGAAATCGTCGGAAGGAACAACGGCCTGTGGAATGCCGAAGCCGAGAGGTTCCTGCTGGCCAATGCCAGAAAAATTTAACGGATTAAATTTATTCTGAGGAGTATTTATATGATCGACATATTGGCCTTTGATTTCGGAGCCAGCAGCGGAAAAGCCATACTTGGCGGCTTTGACGGGAGCAGGCTGGTCCTGCAGGACACCTGGAAGTTTCCGAATGAGCCCGTCGCGGTAGGCGACTGCCTGCACTGGGATATTTTGAGGCTTTACCATGAAATGAAGCAGCGCATCATGAAGCATGCCGCCCTGGGCCATAAAGCCATCGCTTCCATCGGTATCGATACCTGGGGCGTGGACTTCGGGCTTCTGGACGCGGAGGGCAGGCTTCTGGGCAATCCCTACCACTACAGGGACGCCCGGACCGACGGGATGATTGCGAAGGCTCAAAGCATTGTCCCGGCAAGGGAAATCTATGAAACCACCGGAATACAGTTCAAGCAGTTCAATACGCTGTACCAGCTGCTGGCTATGAAGCAGGGACAGGAATACATGCTGGACAGGGCTTCGACGCTTCTCTTCACGCCGGATCTGTTGAGATATTTCCTTACGGGTGAGAAGAATTGCGAGTTCAGCATAGCCAGCACCTCCCAGATGCTGGACGCAAGACAGGGCGGCTGGGCCGGAGCGATGCTGAAGAAGCTCGGGCTGCCGATGCATATGCTGGCCGGGGTCGTCGATGCGGGCACCAAGGTCGGAAAGCTCACGGACGGCGTTGCAAAGGAGCTTGGGACAGGAAACATCCCGGTGGTCGCGGTAGCGGAGCATGACACCGGCAGCGCCGTGGTTTCAGTACCGGCAGTGGAAGGCAGATATGCATATCTCAGCAGCGGGACCTGGTCCATCATCGGACTGGAGGCTTCCTCGCCGGTGATAAATGACACGACCTACAGCCTCGACTATTCAAATGAGGGCGGCTTCAACAGGACGGCGAGGCTTCTGAAAAATATAATGGGCCTGTGGGTTTACCAGGAGTGCAAGAGAAAATGGGACAACAGCGGGGAAGCCGTCAGCTTCGACGAGCTTGAGGAAGGCGCCGCCGCCGCTGAGCCGTTTTATGCATTCATTGACACGGACGACGATACCTTCTACCATCCCGGAGATATGCCGGAGAAGGTGCGGGAGTACTGCCGCAGGACCGGTCAGAAGGTTCCGGATACCAAGCCGCAGCTTGTGCGCTGCATTATGGAAAGCCTTGCGCTTAAATACAGGACAGCCCTGGAAGGCCTTGAAAAGGTCGCGGGATACCGCATTCCCGTATTGCATATCGTAGGCGGCGGCTGCAGGAATACCATGCTTTCGCAGTTTACCGCCAATGCGGTTGCCAGGCCTGTATTTGCGGGACCCGTGGAGGCCACCGCCACAGGCAACCTCATCGCGCAGCTTATAGCGCTGGGCGAGGTCAAGGACCTTGCAGAGGGAAGGGCGATCGTGAGAAACTCCTTTGCAGTCACGGAATATGTACCGGAGGACGCCGGAAGCTGGGACGAGGCGTACGGGAGATTTGTGAAGGCATGTTCAAAATAATGTAATAGCTGTACAATCATCATAAACAGCACCCATCAAGGCCTGCCGCACTGATTTCCGGCAGGCCTTCTTTATTGGGCCGGTTCAGACGCGGTTAAATAGAAAATTGTTATGCGCCATAGATTTAATCTGGATAATTTTGTTTTAAAACCATGGATATATAATTCCGATAGGAAATGTTGATTATTTTATATTATTCTCTTGACTAATAATTACATCGAATATAAAATGTTGAGATAATACATTATATGGACTATTGTGCCATATTGTGTATAAATAAATATAATTAATTATTATCTTCGGAAGGGGGATCAATTAAATGGCACAAAAAATCAGAAGGCTTATTTCGATTGCAATCGTACTGTGCTTCATGTGCTCGCAGGTCATTATGGTCTGGGCGGATGATTCCGACATATCGGGTCATTGGGCTTCTGAAACCATAGCGGGATGGATATCCGCCGGGCTTGTGAAAAACAATCCCGACGGGACTTTCAAGCCCGACAGTCCCATCACGAGGGCCGAATTTGTATCGTTGATAAACAGGGTGTTCGGATATTCAGAAGAATCGGATGCCGCCCTTGAAGATGTTGCGGAAGGCAAATGGTACGCCGGAGATATTTCAAAGGCTGTTGCCGCGGGGCTGATCATCGGGGACGGCAAGGGGACTTTCAGACCCGAATCGCCGATTTCCAGGCAGGAAGCGGCGGTCATCATATGCAAGGCGTTTGGATTGAAAGCAAATGACGCAGAGGCCGCAAGCCAATTTACCGATGCGGCCGGGTTACCGTCCTGGAGTAAAGATGCTGTCAACGCCGTTGTGGAAAACGGGATCTTGAGCGGCAGACCCGATCACAGCCTCGGATACGCAGTCGACATAACCCGTGCGGAGTCCGTCATAATGCTTGACAATGCGGTTGGCGAGTTAAAAAACAAGGCAGGTACATATACAGGAGATGCTGCAGGCAATCTGGTGGTCAATACAAAGGATGTTGTGCTAAAGGATATGACCATTAACGGGAACCTCTACCTGACCCAGGGTATTGGTGACGGGGATATAACCCTGGATAATGTCAAGGTAAATGGTAAGACATTTGTATTCGGAGGCGGAGAGCACAGTGTTACAATTAAAAATTCTTCGTTAACAGGGACGCTGGTAATACTGAAAAAGGACGGCAAGATCAGGATAGTGGCGCAGGGGTCTTCGAATATCCCGAATGTAGAGTTGAATTCCGGCGCGCTTCTTGAGGAAGATGGCGTTACCGGTCCGGGCTTCGGCGATCTGGAGGTTATTTCCGTAATTGCCGGACAGGAAATAACTCTGGACGGTGATTTCGACGAGGTAGCCGTACAGGCGCCCGGCGCCGATGTCAAATTGCTGGACGGCGTTGTTAAAAATCTTGAAATAGCTGAGGAAGCAGGTAATTCAACCGTTTCCATCAGCAAGGACGCGTCTTTGACAAACCTGACAGCGAATGCAGGCGTCACGGTTACAGGCCAGGGCTCAATTACAAATGCGAAAATCAATTCCGATAACGTCACTATAGAGCAAAAGCCTTCAAATGTGACTGTAGCTGCGGGCTTTACGGCTACAGTGGGAGGAAAGACTACTACCGGGAGCACCGTGGCTCCGCCGCCTGCTGTAACCGGCGGAGGCGGCGGTGGGGATAATCATCCTCCGCAGACGATACCCGCAACAACCGTCAGCGGTACGATCACTGTTGATGCAGGCATCCTGGATACGACGGGAGCAAGCATACAGCTCAAGCTGAACGGCGCAAATTCAGGCTCGGCGGTTCACCCTGCAGCTGACGGTACGTACACAATAACAGGTGTAGAGGCAGGCACCTATACAATAGAAGCTGCTTTGAGCGGTTATAAGACAGAAACAACGCCAAGCTTTTCGGTCTCGGGAACGCCGGTGACGGGTAAGAATATTCTTCTAAAGAAATTCACAACTATAAGCGGAACAGTCAGCGCAGAATCAGGGGTAATCGATACGACCGGCACAAGCATACAGCTTAAGCTTGACGGAGTAAATTCAGGCTCGCCCGTTCATCCTGCGCCTGACGGTACATATACGATCGCCGATGTTACTGCGGGCACCTATACGATTGCTGTGGTATCCCCTGGCTATGCGACCGGTACGATTACAAGCTTTGTTGTAACAGCCGGAGTTCCGGTAATCGGCAAGGATTTGACACTGACTGGGTCTGTTGAGACTGTTGCGGGGGATTTGTACATATCTCCAACTACAGCCGTCCCAGGTGATACGAGGACACTCCTCCTAACCTACAGCGCACAGGAAGAGTTTATCAACGGAACCGTGATATTCAATATACCGGCTGAATTTGCGGCAGATACTGGTGATTCGATAGCGATTAGCAGTGGCGGTTCATATTCTTATCTGGATTCGAGCCAGATAAGTAATTCGGGTGCTACCGTGACTATTGCGGGAGTTAATCTGGAGGAGAATTTTGGTGTAACACTTCAGCTCGAGGACAAGCTTATACCTGTGCAAGGCTCATACTCCTTCGCGGCAACCGGAGATGCGGATGGCAGCCTGACTGAAAAGTCAATGAGCGCGGGTACAAATGGAGAAACAAAAGTATTTGCTTCAGCTCCTGGGCCTATCGATGATCTTACCGCCCTTGCAGGAAACGGGTTTATAGCATTGATATTCTCAAAGGCTACGGGAGCAACTGCTGTTGAATTAGAAACATCCTTGGACGGCGAAAACTATGCGCCGGTCGATGATATTCTACTGGACAGCTCTTCTGAAATTGTAATGATAGAGGAGCTTAACAACGGTACTCCATACTATTTTAGATTGAATGTGGCAGGGGGGGTTCACGCAGGCATATCAAACGTAGTGTTTACTTCGCCTTCACGTGTAGACGATGAGGAATCATCAGCCACGATCGATGTGCCGCTGACAACCACCACAACAAGCGCCATCACGGTATTCCTTAAAGATGAAAACGGTTCGGAGATTACAACAGCAGATGCTTATCTGGTTACGGTATATACTTTTACGGATTTTTATATTAATTCGGATTATCATACAGGCTCATACGTGTATGAAATCCTTATGACCGGAACCCCAAGTGAAGACGGAGAGGCATTTTTTACGGTTACGATACCCGAATATGAGAGCGATCTATATTTCAGACTGGTCGTCTCCGATGTTAACGGCTATGAGTTTCAAGAGTTCAATAACGAGTAAGCCGTAATACTTACCAATAGAATTTACAAAGAACAAGGTGGATATTTAAACAAATCCACCTTGTTCTTTTAATTGGCGATTGATGATTTAATTGGATATGGTATTATAGAGTTATTATAAATACAAAAATAGGTATATAAAATGAACGAAAAAAACATAAAAGCGCTTAAGCCCGAAGCAAGCAGCATCCTGATTTTACCGCTTGTTTTGGTTATTGCGGTATCGCCTCTAATCATACATCTTAAAATCATACCGGTAGATCAGGCGATATCGGATTTCTGGAACAGTCCGCGGAATAACGATTTCTTTTCTTATTACAAAAGCGTTCTGGTTGTTGTCGGAGCCGTACTTGCGGCTGCTGCTCTCCTTGCCGGAGCTTGCAGCAAGCGGCTGTCTATAAAGAAATCGTATTTATATATACCCGTTTCCCTTTATGCGATATGTATAATCTTCTCTACAGCTTTATCAGAGTATCCCCGTACCGCTTTGTCAGGATTTCCCGACAGATATGAGGGGGCAATTGTCCTGCTCTCCTACCTTGTTGTTTTCATCGCAGCCATGAATCTGCCTGATAAAGCTTCGCATATAAAGTTGATTGCCGGAAGCCTCCTTGTCTCCTCTGCGATTATCGGAACAATCGGTCTGCTGCAATACTTCGGATATGATATTTTTAAATCCGCTCCGGGGAAATGGCTGATGCTCTATCCGCTGCACACAGGGGCTGAAAATATGGTATACGGCGATAAAACCGGGACGATATTCGCAACTCTCTATAATCCGAATTCTCTCGGCATGTATATGTCCATGCTTTTTCCGATTTCACTGTCGGGATTTCTTTTGGTCAAAGGCAATGCATATAAGATTATTGCAGGGCTTAGCACCTGCCTTATGTTCGCAAACCTCATAGGCAGCAATTCCAGGGGAAGCTACATCGGTGCGTTTTTTGCGGCCGTGCTCATTGTCGTCCTGATGAGGAAGCGCGCGGCAAAAGGCTGGCGGAGCCTGGCGGGTATTGTCCTCTGCCTTGCGCTGATATATTTCGGAATGAATTATATAAGCGGCGGATCGGTATTCTCCAGGACCGGGTCGATTTTAACCGGGAGGGATATTCATGCGGAGGACGGCATTATTGATAAAATCAAGGACTTTAAAATCAACGGAAGCCAGCTGACATTATACTGTACAAATTCACTCCTCAAAATAGGGGCTGCAGACAACCGGATTCTGTTTTCGGATGAAAATGGCCAAGCGCTGACTCTCGGCTCCACCGGCAAGGACGGCGAATATACGTTAAAAAACGGCAAATACTCCGGTTATACGGTTACCATCAGCGGAAACCTTATAAAGGTTCAAAAAGGCAAATCCTTTCTGTACTTCGCGATAACAAACACCGGTTTCAAGTTTCTGAACAGCAAGGGAAGGGTACTGGAAAACGCAGATATTGAGAAGCTTGGATTCGAGGGCATGGAACGTCTGGGCTCAGGCAGAGGATACATATGGTCAAGGACGCTGCCGCTGCTGAAGCATACCCTGCTATACGGCCATGGTCCGGACACCTTCGCAATGTACTTTCCTCAGAATGATTATATAGGGAAATTGAATTTTATGTACGATGCCAATATAATAATCGACAAGCCTCATAACATGTATCTGCAGATAGCGGTCAATACGGGGGTGGTCTCTTTAATAGCTTTCCTGCTGATAATGGGATTTTACTATTTCAACAGTGTAAAAATTCTCCTGAAAAGCAAATTTGGCGATTTTAGCTCAATAGCGGGCCTGTCACTGTTTGCAGCTATCACGGGCTATGTATTATCAGGCTTTTTTACAGACAGCACGGTTTCCGTCTCCCCTGTGTTCTGGGTTTTACTCGGATTGGGCATCGGTTTGAATTATCTGAAAAAGCAGCCTGCTGCAAAAGGTGAATTATAGTGGAGATATTGGATGATTACAGACTTGCGACCTAAGAAAGTCAAGTATATAATCTATTTAAATAATTAGGGCAATACATTGGCCGGTAAGAAAGCGCATGGCTGAAAAGTACCGGGCATTTCTGGCCCCATAGCGCTAAAAGGGACTTTTTGTTTTGGCAACGGAGGTTTTATCAATGATTGTGGATTTATTGAGAACGAGATACAGTGCAAGAAGCTTTCTTGACAGGGAAATTACCGGGGAGGTTCTTAGCGCTATACTGGAGGCAGGAAGGCTTTCGCCTTCGGGCGGGAACGAGCAGCCGTGGACCTTTGGAGTGATAACCGACAAGAGCCTGATAAAGGATATTGCCGGAATTTCATACAATCAGTCATGGATTGAAGCCGCGCCGCTGTTGATCGTTTTGTGCACAAAAGTGGTTGAAGACAAAAGAGGCGCGCGGGAGATCCAGAAAAGGCGTTTCCCGAAGTGGAGCCAGGCAATTGAGTCTATGGACAAGGAGCTTTACTCCTGCCTGAATCTCGAGGAGCATCAAACCAAAATAGCCGGGACGCATATGGCTTTACAGGCCCTTGAGCACGGTGTCTTTTCAACGTGGGTCTCGTATTTTGATGCGGAGAAGCTGGGAAGCCTGCTGAAGCTTCCGGAGCTTATGATTCCTTCGGAGATATTGGCTTTTGGCTACCCCGAAGGGGAAGGAAAATCCAGACCAAAGAAGGAGCTTGACAGGCTGGTTTTTTATAACCGGTATGCAGAGAGTGACGACAGATGATTACAGACTTGCCGGACAAAGATAATCAATCCTATACCGAGGCCGATTTTGCCGGTCTCGACCTTGAAGGCAGGGAATTGAAGGGCTGCAAATTCATTCGCTGCCATTTCCGCAGCGCAAGGATGGAGAGCGCCGTTACACGCAACTGCTCCTTTTCAGAGTGTGATTTCAAATCGGCGCGGCTGAACGCATCGCTGCATGAGAACTCGGCGTTTACAAACTGTATTTTTACATACGCGAATTTTTTCAGCGCTCAGTTCAAACTCTGCAAAATGCTTGGCTCGAGCTTCGCCGATGCGAATCTTTTCGGCATTGAGGTAAACGGAGGGGACTGGTCGTACGCAAATCTGCGTATGTGCAGTCTCAAAAGCCTTGATTTGAGGGGCGTCAACCTCAGCAACGCTGATTTATCCATGTCCGGCCTGGAAAATGCCGACCTGAGAGGCTCCGACCTGAGCCATGCGATTCTGGCCCAGGCTAAAATGAGCGGAGCGGATATAAGGGACGCAAAAATCGACGGGATTG
>JAEZJL010000239.1 GCA_023415815.1 Bacillota bacterium
ATCTTGAGGAGTGCGGCGTTTCATTCGGGGAAGGAACCTTTGTGAACGAATGTCATTTGTGCCGCAGCGTATTAAAGGTGTTTACGGAGGATGCGAGAACCGGCGGCGCCTTCCGTAAAGCTTTGGAGGACTGGTATGCCAGGAACCGGCAGAAAGAGGGAATAGCGGGGATATTATCTGAATTTGCGGGCTTGAGGCGGATTTAGATCATATAAACAAGGAATAAAGGAGGTGAGCGCCATGTCGGTACAGAATGCCAGAGGATTTCTGGAGTATGTCCTCAATACCCCGGAGCTGGCTGAAAAGTTCAAAGGGTTCAACCTGGAAGAGCTTAGCCAGGCCATTGAGGAACTGAACAAATCCCTTGAACAGGAAGGAACACCTGAAAATCTCTCATCACATCCGATCTTACCCATCTAGGAAAGGAAAGCCGGTGCTTTTAACGCCTGGGCGGCAGCCCCGTTCCTGTCGAAAAAGCACCGGAAACCTCCCAAAAAAGAAATTCATATGCATTTCACATCGCATATCCTGTAATTCATGCTCGCTTTTTCGTACTTTATGGCGGTTTCATGCCGAAAAAACGCAGGTATGATAGAGTGTTGCCAGGATAGCTATCCCAAAAATAAATAATTTGGAGGATTTTATATGTCAGGCGGATTTGAAGACAAAACGCAGTTTGATTACCTGTATGATGCTCTGGCCCAGAAGTACCCGGGATTGGTGGCGGCCAACGACAATGCCTCCATCTTCCAGTTTGCCCAGGCGCCCGTAGCGGCCAACTGGGTTACAGGCAACGACGGGACGGCTTATGATATCGCCAATTCTGTTCCCGTAAATATCGATGGCTTCTATGTGCACGGGGATCAGCTGGATACGGCGTATTCCACGCTTATAAAGTCGATCAAGCCCAAAATAGGGGACAACAATCCCGACTATAAGAAGCTCAAGCTTCTTGCTGACGATCAGAACTCAAAAATGATTTCTCTTGCCGACCAGGCTACAAAGGCTTACTATACCTGGGCTGCGTCGAATACGAAGCCCGACGGCACTCCGCAGGAGACAAAAACGGAATGGCTCAACGACCCGATGGGCGGAAAGGCCTGGGGAAATAAACTCAACGACCTGCAGAGCCAGATAGACGAGCTGGACAGCGAAATGAGCGCTATCCTCAAGACAATGGACGCAGGGCTGAGCGACGCTCTTGCGCTGCTGGGCACGGATACCATGCCGGTAAGCCGCGGAGGAAAAGCCATACAGGTCCCTTCGGTAACGATCGGCGGAGACCTTTCTGCCGACAAATCCCGCTGGGATACCTATGAGGCGGGACAGTATGATTTTGACATTATAATCAATAAGGACGAAACGATAACAACTCCATGGAAGACCATATATACCACCGAGGTTAAGCAAACCTGCTGGAGGACGGAGATTGACACCAAGGTCAACACCTCCCGCATTATCATGGACAAGAATTATAACCTCAGGGTATCCGCGGTGGGCCTGCAAGCTTACCAGATCACAAGGGGCAGGTGGTACAACCCCGTGTTCGTATCCCCGGACGTCGAGATCGTTCCGGGTGCGGCAGGCCTTACGGCGGACAGCTTCTTCGGTTTGAACGGAAGCCTCCATCTGGTTCCTGAAACAATCGTCATCATGTACAAGCCGACCTTTACGCTGACGGTATCGACGGAAACCTATAAGCAGCAGTTTGTTGCAAATGCGGATGTTGATATCAACTGGGTGGACATCCTCGGCTTCCGCTTCCAGTTCGACGGCCTGGCCTCCCTTCAGCCTGTGGAGGGCGGAAACGGCACGACGACGGTCACGTTCAGAAGCGGGGACAACGCGGTCCCGCAGATACTTGGAGTCACGTCGAAGGTCGAATACAACGGTCAGGAGTAGTAGTGAAGGAGTGATAAGAAATGGCTGCTAATCAAGGCCCTGCGGGAAGAAACATGGGAAACACCAACAGTACGTTAAGGCAGGAAATCCAGCAGCAGATCATCAGTAGCATACAGCAGGTCGGAGACGTTATGCGGACACAGAACAGTATCTATGTTTCTCCCAATTTCCATCTGGACGCTGTGCAGCTCGGTCAGAATTACAAAGTGGAAATACAGTACAAAAAAGGTACAAAACAGACGGTAGCCGTAATTACGCTGGCACAGACCGCCCAGAACGCAGCGGATGTCAGGACAGGCTTATCGCAAAGCCTGAGTGACGGCCATATCTGGAACGTAACATAATATAGCTGTTGTAAAGCTCAGCCACGCATCACGAATACATCCGGTGCTTCGGGCACAGCCGGCTTCAAGCCGACAGGCCCCAGAAAGCGCCGGATTTTTTTACGCAATCCGGCGGGACGCCGGATGCACAAAAGCCGGGGGACTTGCCGCCCCCGGTTTTTTGCTGTTAAAGGCGCCGGAATACCGGAATATTCCAACCTGTCTTTTAATATATTTTATATGGATTCATTTGTGCAGCTTATGCGGTAAAGCCCCTGTCTCCCGGGAGCGAGGCATAGATACGCCGGTTACTTTGAAAAACGAAGGATTCGAAAAGCGAAGGGCGGAGGTATGGCCGTGGTTAAAGGGAGTGAAGCATGGATAAGGCTGGAGCGGTTTTTCAGGCAGGTCGATTTTTACCTGGAGCAAAACACGAGAAAATACCTGAACTTAAAAGGTGTCTCATACCCGCGCTTCACCCTGCTTGTCGAGATATACTTCTGCCCCGGTCTTTCATTGACGGAGCTTTATGAAAAAATGTGCGTGACCCTCAGCACCGTGAGCAGCCTGGTGGACCAGCTGGCTGCCGGCCGGCTGCTGACGAGGGAGCGGCGTCCGGACGACCGCAGGCTGATAGAGCTCCGCCTCACTGAAGAGGGCTATGCTTTGCTTAACGACATCTTCAACTACAGGTACGGCCTTATCGGGAATATCCTTGAAACGATGACGGACAAAGACGCGGGCAGTCTGGTGGAAATCATGGAGGAGTTCGCGTCGCGCATACGCGGCGAAGGAACTGCTAAAAGACAGGTCTTGTGCGGGGAGATGACAATAATGACATGGGAGAAAAAGGGAAAAACGCAGATCGAGCCCGGCGGAAGCGGGCTGTATATATATTGCATTATTCGCAGGAATGCGTCAATAAATACGGAACTGAAGGGTATAGACGGCACAGGCGGCCTTTTTCCGGTGCATTACCGCGAGCTCGCCGCAGTTGTGAGCCGGGTGGAGCTTGAAAGCTTCAGGCCGCGTTCGGCGGGCGCGGGGAAAGAAGCCGATATGGAGTGGATAGAGGAAAAGGCAAGAGCTCACGAAAGGATTGTGGAGCAGCTGATGAAGGATAACGACCTCCTGCCTGCCAAATTCTGCTCGATTGTGAGCGGCGAGGAAGCTCTGACGGCTTTTCTGTCCGACAACTACCCCGAATACGAAAGGGCGCTCCGCAGGCTGGAGGGACGTCAGGAGTGGAGCGTCAAGGTCTGCATGGATTTTGAAAAGCTCAGGCGTTTTATCGCGGACAATACTGCCGAGATAAAAGAAAGGACGCAGATGCTTTCATACATGTCGGACACGGCTGCATACCTTATCAGGCGCAAAATAGACAACTTGGTCAACGAGCGCACCGAGGCCCGCTTTAACGCTATTATCACACATATCGCAAGAGCGCTCAGGGCGGTAAGCGAATGCGAATCGCTTTCGAAGCCCGAGCCTCCGAAGCGTGGTCAGACGGAAGATCCGGTCGTTTTCAAAGCCTCCTATCTGGTTGAAAAAGCAGGGCTTCATCTGTTCAACCAGCAGCTGAATGAGCTGTCGGATGAGCTTGAGCCCGAGGGGGCCGCTCTGGAGATTACCGGGCCATGGCCTCCGTACAGCTTTGTGAGGGATCTGGAGAAGGAGGATGCCGAAAGGTCGCTGGTCAGATTGCTGCTGCCCTTGAAATAGCGCACAGCGGCAAATTATTATATGCTCCGTATCAGCCGGTAAAGGGAGGATTTGAAATGATAGAAGCGGTAAGGGATAAGGACGACAGGTCGTCGCTGGTGGATGTGATAGACAGGCTGCTGGATAAGGGCCTGGTGATTAATGCGGACATAACCGTGTCGGTAGCCGGGGTCGAACTGCTCGGCGTAAAGGTGAGGGCGGCTCTCGCCTCCTTTGCTACCGCAGCCAGGTACGGCCTTGAATTTCCTTCGGGCACCAATTACCAGACCGCAGCCTGGCAGGAGGCCCAGGCGGGCGTGGAAACCTGCCCCCAGTGCGGCAAGGAGGTGGGCAAGGAGGAGCTGCTGAACGAGTGCTGCCCGTGGTGCGGCTGGATCAGCGCGAGGGCCGAAATGAAGCTGAAGGAAAAGGAAATGCAGAGGGCGGCCGTCCCTGTTCCGCAGAAGGGCTGAAGAGGAACGGGTAAGAGCTTGCCTGCCATAGGACCGGTATTGTATATGGAAGACCGGGTATAGGAGGAAGCGCATGAAGCGGCCTTCAACAAACAAAATGAGCCTGCTCATGGACGCTCTGGATACGCAGAGCAAAAAAATCGTATGGCATCTGCGCTGCCGCGGGCATGCAAGACTTGCCGAGCTGACCGGGCTAATCGGCGCTTCTGCCGACATGGAAACCTTATTCAGGCTTAAGGAGATCAATAATCCGGCCGCAGTGAAAATCCTCGGCGGGCCTTTACTGGAATTCCACAAATCCAGAATAGACGGGAAAACCGGCAAAAGGCTCCTTTTCAATTGGTGGCTGACAGACCTTCCGGAAGAAGAGCGGTCCGGGGTGAAGGAGCATGGGAAGCCCCTGACCGATATTTTCGATGAGGAGGACAGGATCGTTATTGTTTCCGAGGTATCTCCTTCACTCAGGCTGGGTGCAGGGGTAGAGGTTGAGCAGAGGCACGGAATATTGAGCATTACGATCATGAAGATAAGGCAGGCATAGGTCCTGCAGTCCCGGAATGCCCGATTCTTAAAAAAGGGGATGAGGCTTGTGGCGCTTGATATAAACGAGGACAATCTGAAGCACGGCCTGCTGGGCCTGGTCATGGCGCTGGTGGAAATCATCAGGGATTCGCTGAAGCATCAGGCGCGCGAGAGGATCAAGAGCGGAGTCCTGTCGGACGAGGAGATAGAAAGGCTGGGAAGCGCCCTGCTGGAGCTGGATACGGCGATCGAGGAAATAAAGGAGGAGCAGGGGATTACCGAATCGGTAAAGGGCGTAAGAGACGGTCTGGACGAAATCGTAGACAGCGTCGTGGACAGACTTGTAAACCCGGAAAGATGGGCGGAAGAAGCTGAGTGAGGTGTGTGCGGCTATGGAATATGTGTACCTGGCTATGTTTTTACAGGAGATCGGCAAGGAGATAAACAGAGAAAATATGCGGAAAGTATTTGCCGCCCTGGATATGGAGGCGGACGACGCCAAAATCCGGTTCTTCATTCCGGCCCTGTCCATACTGGCGGCGGCAAACCGCAAAAAGGCCGGGAGGCCGGAGGAGGATACCCTGCTGAAGAAGCTGGAGCGCTGCCAGAAGCAGTTTGAGGAAATCGGAGGCGCTATGGCCGCGGCCGACGGCCGTGCGGCGGGGCGCGAGATCGGGCAGCCGCCGGCTTTCAAGGCCTGCGACGATAACGAAAAGGCCGGCGCAGCGCCGGCGCCGGGGAGCGGAAAGGCGGAGGAGCCCGGTCAGCAGGCCGGACGCGCTTTGCACGTAATCAGGCCTGAGGCCGTTTTACAGGAGGAGCAGGTTCATACCCTGCTTGCGCGATACGTCTACGGCGTAGCGGATAAAGGGGTGGGAATCAAACTGGAAACAAAAGGCCTCGACGGCGCTCCGGTATATACCATCCCTTACAGGGAAATATGCATCGTGGTGCACGATTGCCCGCCGGAGCCTTATAAATCGGAGGATGAGGCAGTCGTAAAGGAATGGCTTTTCACCCAGCAGGAGGTACTGGACGCCGTTACGGAGAAGTTCGGAGTCGTCCTCCCAATGAGCTTTGATATGATCATTGAGGGTAAGGACGGACAGGACCCGGAGCAAACGGTAAAAGAATGGCTGGAAAAGAATTATGACAATTTCACCGAAAAAATGGCCGCGCTCAAGGGAAGACAGGAATACGGGGTACAGGTGCTGATGGACACGGAGGTTTTGGGAGCAAGGCTCATTGAAACCGATGAAAAGCTGAAGGCAAAAAAGAAGGATATAGACTCCAAGCCCGAAGGCAGGGCTTACATGGAAAAAGAGCTGCTGAAGGACCTGCTCAAGGAAAAGTTGGAAGAAGCGGCGGATCAGTATTTCAGAGAATTTTTCGGGTGGATAAGGAAATGCGTCGACGATGTTGTGATAGGAAAGGTCAAGAAAGTAGGGGGAAGCAAGCAGATGCTGATGAACCTGTCCTGCCTGGTCAGAAAGGATATGATCGGGGTGCTGGGCGGGGAGCTCGAGAAAATCGAAGCCTTCGACGGCATTTCCGTAAGGTTCAGCGGTCCGTGGGCGCCTTACAGCTTTGTCACTCCTGAAAAGGGGGTGGTCAGGAATGGATGAAGCGGATCTTACCGGAGGGGAAAAAATAGTATTAAAGGCCCAGGGAACCATGCAGACAAGGGCGGCATGGAAGCCCGGACATCTGCTGCTTACCGACAGGAGGCTGGTATTCATACAGGTCGGCGAAAGGATATTCGAGGGCGATCTTGATAAAATAACGGGGCTCGGCATCGTGCAAAGAAACTGGCTGCTTGGAGTGAAGGTGAAGCAGCTCTGGATGGAATTCGACTGCGGAGACGGACGGAGGCGCGCCTATGTGGCGCTTACAAAGCCCGGAGCATGGGTCGCCGCGATCAAGGACGCAATGGCGATCATGCTTTATAATTCACAGCAGACATACAATGCTCTGCACCCATTCGATTTGACGGAAAGGCGGGGTTGCAATGGAACCGAACCGGAGTCCCCAGGCGACGCTCAATGATCTGATTGACAGGATACTCGATAAAGGTATTCTCCTGAATACCGACCTGATTATATCCGTCGCCGGAATCCCACTGCTGGGCGTCAACCTCAAGCTGGCTCTGGCAGGGATGGAGACCATGCTGGAATACGGTATCATGAAGGACTGGGACGAAGCGCAGCGCGCCGTGGCCTCCAGAGAGGCCGAAACAGGAAGGCTTCCGCTGGGAGAAAATGAGAGCGTCATTTTTTCCATGTTCGGCACCCACTGGTACAGCAAAGGTATATACAACAGCTGGAGAGCGGGGACGATATACGTTACGGACGGGAGGCTCATCATGCACAGGAAAATGCCTGCCGAGGTCCTGCTGGAGGTATGCTTCGAAGAGGTCGGCGCCATGTCCGTCAGGGAAACGGACCACTTTACCGGAGAGAAGCGGCAGGAGCTCCACCTCCTGCTGAAGGACGGAGAGGTAATCAAATTGCACGTAAATGACACCGTCCGCCTGAAGGACGCCCTTGAGAGCATTATGAAGCAAAAGGGGCTAGGACTTGACGACAATCCGTTCTTCCCGGAGGGCAGGGAGGCGCCGGGGGATTTCCTTTATCTCGGGGAAGAGGCGTTGAATTCGGGGAAGATGTGGTACCAGATGCCCTTTGAGTCAGGGGGGAGCGTGCGCTATGTATGGAAGCCGGGGCGCCTGTATCTCACAGACAGGAGACTGTGCTGGTGGTATGATTTCGAGAAAAAGCTGGCTTTTTCCGTCAGCGTCGGCGACATTGTGCACGTCGTCATACAGGATGTACAGTTCGGAAGCGCGCCGGTGCAGGAGAAGGCTTTGGTGATTATGTACAGGGAGGGCGTTGAGAATAAGATCGTCTGCTTTTATGAAAATGAGAAAATTCTGCGCGAATGGGAGAAGGCCGTCAGGGAATCGAGCTCCGAAAAACAGGAAGCCAGGGATACCGAGGCCTGTCCGAGATGCGGCAAAAAAGCGGCAAAGGCCGCCCTGCTAGAAAACGGCTGCCCGCGGTGCGGATGGGTGAGCTACAGGCTCGGCGCAAAAATGCCCGGGAGCCGGACACAGCAAGAAAGGGGATGAGCGGCGATGACGGCTGCAAATACAGACCTGGAAAATCAAATAGAACTGAAGGTGCTGGAAGCCGAGCCGGGGGATGCCGGGCGGGGTATGGCGAGAATGGACCCGGACGACATGGCAAGGCTGGATGTGGATGCGGGCGACATTATCTCCATAACCGGAGCAGAGCAGAAGACGGCGGCCGCAAAAATTATACCGGCCCATACGGAGTTCCGCGGAAAAGCAGTTATACAGCTTGACGGGACCGGCAGGGAGAATGCCGGCGCGGTCATCGGCGGCAGGGTGACCGTGAAGAAGAGTCCTTACAGCCGCGCACGGCTTATAACGCTGTCCCCTTCTGATGCCGGCGGCTCTGCGTCGGAGCAGGAGGCAGGACGCATAGGCAGGCTGCTGGAGGGACTGCCGGTAATGGAGGGCAACCTGGTACGGGTTGCGCTTCCGGGTCAGGGGATTGCCGGCTTCACTGTGACAAGGACGTCTCCGCGGGGGATCGTGCTTCCCCATTCCGATACCGTATTTAAAATCGATCTCCGTATATATGCCCCGGAGAGCGGCCGCAGGTTAGCATACGGGGATATAGGAGGGCTTCAGGCCGAAATAAGGCGTGTAAGGGAGACTATAGAGCTGCCGCTGCTGTGCCCGGAGGTATTCGAAAGGCTTGGAATATGCCCGCCTAACGGAGTATTGCTTTACGGCCCGCCGGGTACCGGCAAAACGCTGATCGCCAGGGCGATAGCCGCGGAAACCGAGGCGCACTTCATTGCCGTCAACGGGCCTGAAATAATCCATAAATTTTACGGCGAGAGCGAGGCGAAACTGCGGGAGGTTTTCGAGGAAGCCGCGGAAAAGGCGCCTGCCGTGATATTTATCGATGAAATAGACGCGATAGCGCCGAAGCGCGCCGAGGTGTCGGGAGAGGTTGAAAAGAGGGTGGTGGGCCAGCTTCTTGTGCTGATGGACGGCCTTAAAAAGCGGAGGCAGGTGGCGGTCATAGGCGCAACCAACATACCGGATTCGATAGACCCGGCTCTCAGGAGGCCGGGCAGATTCGACAGGGAAATCTGCATAAGCGTCCCCAATAAAGAGGGAAGGGCGGAAATACTCGGGATACACACCAGATATATGCCTCTGGCAAAGGACGTCGAGCTGCCAAGACTTGCGGAGATCACGCACGGCTTTGTGGGGGCAGACCTGGAAGCCCTGTGCAGGGAGGCCGGCATGACGGCGATAAGAGAGGCTATGCCTGAAGCGGATTTCCACAGCCCGGCAGCGCATGAAAGGCTGCTCGCTCTGGAGGTGGATATGGAGCATTTCACGCGCGCCCTGGAGGAGGTGGAGCCTTCGGCCATACGCGAGGCGTATGTGGAGGTCCCGAATGTGAAATGGGAGGATATCGGCGGCCTGGATGAAATCAAGGCCGCGCTCAGGGAGGCAATCGAATGGCCGCTTAAATACCAGGAGCTATTCAGCCGGGTAAGGGCGCACCGGCCCAAGGGCATCATCCTGGCAGGCCCGCCCGGCACGGGCAAAACGCTCATAGCCAAAGCGGCGGCGTCAACGAGCAATGCCAATTTCATATCCGTCAAGGGTCCGGCTGTGTTTTCAAAATATGTGGGAGAGTCGGAAAAGCTGCTGAGGGAAATCTTTAAAAAAGCCAAGCAGGCCTCGCCCTGCATAGTATTCTTTGACGAGATTGACGCACTGTCCTGCGGACGGAACACAGAAAGCTCCGATTCCGGCGTGGGCCAGAGGGTCATAAGCCAGCTGCTCACCGAAATGGACGGAGTGGAGGAGCTTAAGGGGGTCGTTGTCCTCGCCGCCACAAACAGGCTGGATCTGGTGGATCCCGCCCTCCTGCGGCAGGGCAGGTTCGATCAGATATTGCAGGTCCCGGAGCCCGACGAGCAGGCAAGGCGTGATATATTTAACATCCATCTCAAGGGAAGGCCGGTTTCCGAAGAAGTAAGCCCCGAAGAGCTGGCCGTCCATACCGTGGGTTTTGTCGGCTCGGATATCTACGGCGCATGTGAAAAGGCGGCAATGAAGGCGATCGACAGGTTCCTGGCCGACGGCGGCAGCCGTCCCGGGGAGCTTACGATAGGTGCGGACGATATGCGCCGGGCGATAGAGGAGGTGGCCCGCATGAAGCATGCGGCCGCCCAGGCAGGCGCACATGACCATGGCTAGGCGTATGCCGGGCAAACAGTAAGATACACGATTTGTAATTGCAAATTATATCCTAATATAGTATAATATGGGCAAGGCAGTCGAAAAAGCAGGGTGTGGTTGCCGCCTCATTTCGCAGGAAAGGAGGTGGTGCGGATGAGTACATACGAGACAATATCTTTGATGATAGCGTTTTCGATGTTCACTTTGACGCTTATCTCCTTGATTGTCGTCCTTATCAGGACAGCAACAAAGGGATAAAAATAATCACCCTGCCTGAGCCGCAGAGTGATTATATGATTTAATCACCCGTGGCAACCGCACCATGCGGTACGACTGCCTCATTTATATTTATTATAGCACAAAATTCCCTAATGTAAACATCGATATGCAAAATTATGGAAAGACTATCGCATTGAACGTAAAAGATATTGATCTGTCTGATTAAAGCTTCACCATCTTCATCATCATAAAATTCAACCCGAAAAATCCATATCACTTAAGTGGTCCGCATGGCATCTATTGGCAGACGGGTGCAGCAGAATAGTGAATATATAAGCAAGTTTATGTATTTATTAATCTTTCTTTTAAATGGTATAATTTTACTCGTTCAATCAACATGCCGCTATATTTTCAGTCAAAAGAATTTACTTTTAATCACCAACGGTTTTCCAAATAATGTATAAATGGAGTGTGCTTTATGAGCGATTTGATCAAGGGCGTACTGCCGGCGCTGATAACTCCTATGGACGCGGAGGGCAATATTCTTGCCGGTCTTGCCGGGCCGATTATCGACTGGTACGAAAGTGAGGGCGCCGACGGTCTGTATATGCTGGGCTGGACCGGCGAGGGCATGTACCTGACCGTGGAAAAAAGAAAAACCTGGGCGGAAGCCGTCCTGAAGGCAAACAAAGGAAGAATGCCGATTTTTGTGCATGTCGGCTACAACGAAAACCTGGACGACTCGGTCGAGCTTGCCCGTCACGCCGCGGAGCACGGCGCATACGCCGTAGCGTCGGTAGGCATCTCCGAAAAGGCATCCCTGGCGGAAAATGTGGCATATTTCAAACGCATTTCCGAAGCCGCTCCCAATATCTCGTTCTATATTTACTGGATATCCATGGGCCAGACGCTGACAGGCGGACAGAGGGTCGATCCCGACGAGCTGCTGGAGGCGATGAAGGCGGTGCCCACCTTCAAAGGCATCAAGTTCACGGATAATAACTTCTACATACTTGAAAGGTTCAAAAAATACAGGCCCGACCTCAATATCCTGACCGGAGCGGACTGTCTCGCCATCTGCTCCCGCATTATGGGCGCAGACGGCAGCATCGGTACGCTTCAGGGAATCACCTGCCGCCATTTCAAGGTCATGATGAGGAAAATGGAGGAGGGCAGATACGCCGAAGCAAGAGAGCTGCAGTACCGTGCAAACGAAATTTCAGAGGCCTTTTCGGCGCGCGATATAGGCTCCATCACAGGCCTGAAGCTCGTAATGGAGCGCATATACGGCATCCCGGCAGGGTATTGCTCGCCTTCAAGCCCATACATCCGTAAGCTTGAGGACGAGGCTGTAATCGAGCGCTTCCTTGACATATACAGGAAAAACATACTAACCGAGGGGGAAAAATAAAGCGGTTCGCGTTACAGCTTTAACCGGTTGTCGGAAAGGTGGATTATGGATACGATTTACGGCATGAATGAAGCTATTCTCGAAAAGGAAGGGATAATCAAGCTTTTAAAAATCAAGGACTCATATATACGGATGATGATTCTGAAGCAGGCGGATGAGGCGGTCGACAGGGGCGTTCATATAGGAGGCGCCCTTTCGTCGGTCATCCCGCTTGTTTCTTTGTTTTACGGCGGAATAATCAATATCGATATCGGGAATCCGACCAGGCCCGGCCAGGACATGTTTGTCCTAAGCAAGGGACATGCGGTTGCCTCTCTGGCGGCCATATATGCGGATATCGGATATTTCGACAGGAGCGTACTGGTAAACTCCAGGTCTGCGGAAAGCATACTCAACGGCCATCCCGGTCCTATCCTTCCCGGCGTGCATGTCTCCACAGGGCCGCTGGGTCAGGGCATAGGCGTGGCCCAGGGCTTTGCCCTCAGCGGAAAAGGGAGTCCGGCATACGACTCATACTGTATGGTAGGCGACGGAGAGCTGCAGGAGGGGATCGTATGGGAAGCCCTGATGTATTCGGCCGCCAAAAAGCTCGACAATCTCTGCGTCCTGGTGGACTGCAACCAGGGACAGCTGGACGACCCGTACAAGCTGGTCATCCCGATGGGCGACCTGGCGTCGAAGTTTGAGGCTTTTGGCTGGAAGGTCTATAATACGGATTCAACCGAGTACTGGCCGGTACTGGACGCCCTGTATGATTTTAAATATGGGGTAAGGGACGGGCGACCCGTGGCTATTTTATGCAATTCGACCAAGGGCTTCGGAGGCTTCTCGGAATTCATGAAGAAGCACAAGGCCGAAATCAGCGCAGATATGTACGCACAGGAGCTGGAGCAGCACGTCGCGAGGCTGGATTCCCGGATAGCGGAGTTCGCCGGATATTACGGAGCACTGGAAGCTCCGGAAATAAGGGAGCTGGTTGCGGCCTTTGCAAAAGGCATAAACATAGAGCTGGAAATAAAAGAGCAAAAGCTCGCCGCAGTGAGGAATCATGAAGGGACTGTAAAAACCAAGCCCGCTCCGGCAAGGGACAAGCGCATTGCCTACGCCGAAGAGGAGCTGCCTGTACTGGACAGGTCGAAGCAGTATGATTCAAGCGGCGTTATTGAAAAGGTCATGAGGGTGTTTGCGAGGGACAGGCATATAGTAAGCATTGACTCCGATCTTGCCTCCACAAGCGGGCTTGAAGCGGGAGTCTCCTTTGTCGACAGCGGAAGGGCTCTGAACGTAGGTATTGCGGAAGCAAATATGATGGATATAGGAGAGGCGTATGCGGCGCTGGGCTGCAACGTATGGGTGAGCACATTCTGCCCCTTCTTTGACTGGAAGGTGCTCCGCAGGATCGCCGTGGGGTATCAGGAGCGCCTGGAGGCTATGGAAAGCGGCTTGTGGCTGAGCGAGGGATACGGCCTGGACATGACCTTCGTGGCCACTGCGCCCAACCTTGAAACAAAGACCAACGGCGCAACGCACATGGGCAACGACGATATCACCGTTTTCAGCGGGATAGCGCATCTGAAGATTATAGACGTCTCATGCCCGCAGCAGCTGATCGGCATAATGAAGTGGATAGCGGAGGGGAACAGGGGCCTCGTTTACCTGAGAATCATGAGGTCTTCGTCAAGCGTCCTCTATGGTCCCGATTATACCTTTGAATATGGAAAAGGTCACATACTGAGGCAGTCAGAGCTTGACGGTTTTGTCATCATCAGCAGCGGAAGGGGCGTCCATGAGGCCCTCGCAGCTTCCGACAGGCTCCGGGAGTCAGGGGTATATGCGGGAGTCGCGGACATGCCCTCCATTGACGAAAAGCTGCTTCTGGAACTGTACCGTTCCGGAAGGACATTGATTTTTGCCGAGCAGAACAACGGCTATATTTGGTCGCAGTTCAAGTCGCTGATTTTCGAAAATGGACTCGGCAGCGGGAGAAGATTTGTTGCGGTCAATACCCTTGACGCCGGAGGAAGGCCGCAGTTCATCCACTCGGGTACATACGGCGAGCTTACGGAAAAGCTGGGGCTCGGAGCCGGGCAGCTGGAGCGCCTTATCGCCGGCCGCGCGGGGAACATCCCGGAAGGAGTGCAGCTTTGATGGACAATTCCGAAAAGCTTTATGATGTGGTGTGCGTCGGTCTGCTCAATGCCAACCTGCCTGTGAAGCCGGTCGACAAAAGCGTATTTGACGTGGATGTGACGCTGGTCGATGAAATTGATATCCTCCCCGGCGGGGACGCAATGAATGAGTCCATCACCCTTGCAAGGCTGGGCAACAGGGTGGGCCTGGCGGGCATGGCCGGCAGTGATTCCTTCGGGGAAATAGTACTGAATGCCGCAAGGGAGGCGGGAGTGGACATTTCCAACGTCAGGATGGGGGACAGCGCGAAAACCAGCGTCTGTATCATGCTCATCAATGGGAACGGAGACAGGAATTTTGCTTCATACAGGGGCGCGAACAGCGTTTACTCCATGAAAGATTTCGACCTTTCAATTTTAAAAAAGACGAAGATAATCAACATCGGCAGCCTGTTCGCCCTGAAGGCGCTGGACGGAAAAGGCACCGCCGCCCTGTTCAGGGAAGCCAGGGCAAACGGCGTCATTACCAGCGCCGATATGAAATATGATACATACGGCTTGGGCTTCGAGGGTATCAAGGAAACCTTAGCATACACCGACTATTTTCTCCCCAGCTATGACGAGGCCGCCTATCTCACAAAGGAAAAGGACCCCGAAAAAATGGCCGACGTCCTTCTTGGCACGGGCGTGAAGACAGTGGTCATAAAGCTGGCCGATAAGGGCTGCTATATCGCCACGCCGGAAGAGGGCTATATGATAGAGCCGTTTAAAACAAAGGCCGTGGACACCACAGGAGCGGGGGACAATTTTGTAGCGGGCTTCCTTACGGGTCTGGTCAAGGGATGGAGCCTCAGAGAGTGCGGCGCCTTTGCCAATGCCGCAGGCTCGCTGTCCGTGAGGTACGTAGGACCCTCAAACGGCGTCAGGAGCATGGAACAGGTATTGAGCTACATGGACGGCTATAAAAATTCACGTATGGGTGGAGTTCAGGAACTGGCCCAGGCTTGAGCACAGGTTCATCAGAGGGACTTACATACATCACTGTACGGGCGTGCACGGAAGGATAGCGCCTGCTTTGTACGAGGCCTGCAGGTACATACCCGGCCTGACGGCCGACGCCGTGGACCCGGATGCGGAAGAGATAGAGGCAAATTTACTGTACTAAGGCATAAACGTAAAAATAACAGGAAAGGCGGAGGAAGCAATGGCCAATCAATTAAAGGGGCAGTTATTCAAAAACCTGGCCGACATCCCGGTGCTGGACGCGCATACCCATGTGGACGCGGCGCACCTTACCGCAAGAGGGCTGCACGATATCCTGCTGTACCACATGGTCATATCGGAATTGTACAGCGCGGGCTGTCCAGATGGCGAAAGGCTTTCCGAGGAACCAACCGAAGCCGAGGTGGAAAGCAGGATCGAGCGCGCCCTGCCATATCTGAAATACATCCGGAACACCAGCTGCTTCTGGGGAGTAAGGATAATACTTGAGAATTTATACGGCTGGGACAAACCCATAACAAAGGAAAACTGGAGTGAACTCCATGATATAATAAAGAAGAAGGCGCAGGCTCCTTCCTGGTACGCTAAAATCATGAAAAAAGGGAAGATACAAAAGCTGTGCACCGAGCTGTGGCGCCGGAAGGACGGAAGCGCCGACGGCATACTCACCTACAGCCTGGAATGGGCCTTTTTCGGCAGATGCCAGTGGAACCAGTACGATACTGCCCTGCTGGAGCTGGAGAACACATGGGACAAGACGGAGGTGGGGACGCCGCTTCCGGTCACGATAGGCGAAGGCGGAGTAGAAGTAGCAAAACGCATATCCTCCGTTGAGGATGTGCACGAAGCCATAAAGCATTACTGCGACCTCATACCCTTCGGCGAGATAGTAAACGTTGCGCAGTGGCTGTCTACCGACATACAGCACAAAAACTTCTCCGTCGAGGAAATGGAGGCTGCCCTGCAAAGACGGAGCGCTGCGGGGCCGGAGGAGCGGGATATTTACGCGGGCTATATTTTTGAATGCTTCCTGACCGAGCTTGAGCGGAGGAACAGGAGGACGGCTCTGAATGTGGGTATAGGAGCGGAGCCGCTGCCCTTTGAAACAGGGAGCAAGC